>DAHXKV010000021.1 GCA_027366155.1 Microcaldota archaeon | reverse complement strand
AAAGATGCGTGCCGCCGGTTCCGAGGAGTAGTATGTTCCGCTTTGCCTCGGCCTTTGAACCTTTTAGTGAGAAAGGCTACAGAATCGAAAAGCCACTCGAAAATATGTTTTCTGTGCTTGGAGGCACAGAAAGCGAGGTGTTTGTCTCATTTTTTCCAGGCAGTCTGAAGGATGCAAGGAGTGAAATAAGGAGGGTAGAAAATAATATGAGCGGAGGAGAACTTCGCATTACAAGGAATTTTGGGGCGAGAGGGACAAGTTCAGGTTCCGTTCAAAGCGAGCTTTATCATGGATCCGATGAGAAGAGGGCAGACATCATCTTTCTCGAAAACTTACAGGAGATCATAATGGGGAACGGGTTTTCTTATAGAGTGGTGTTCGCATCAAACATTTCAGCAGATGGCCTTTTTTACAGGTACTTGAAGAGCAAGTTGCTGATACTGAAGGAAAAGGCTGTTTACTGCAGCGATTTTCTAGACCTGCGCCGGAAGCTTGAGGGGTACCGCGGCGTCCAGCTTTCTCAAAGCAGAGCTTCGAGGATGATAACATTGACAGATAGAGTCCTGCTTTCTAGGGCCGTTTTTGCACAACACCCACTTGAATGTGAGAAGGAGGAGATAGTCTTTGGCTCTTATCTGGAGGGCTCCGTTAGGGAGACAGATACGCGCGTATCTTCGGTGCTGTCTTCCCTGAATCTAGGCACTCTTGTGACCGGGCTTCCTGGTTCGGGAAAGACATTCGCAGCCATGGACCTTGTGGAACAGGTGCTCAACAGAGACCAAACCAAGGTAGTAATTGTTGCGCCTACCGAAGAATGGATTGATTTTGGAATTAAGAATAAGATGAAGATAGTGAGAGTATGTGGCGAGGGGGAGAAGATTAATTTTTTTAGATGCCCAGATAATTTAAGGAGGGAGGGTTTTTATGAGAATCTTGCAATGCTAATGGCACATGCATCTAACGCAGGGCCGTATAAAAATGCAATGGAGAAGTGCCTTCTTTCGAGTTTTGGAAGGGTGTATTCAAGGACTAATAAGCCCGATCCTACAGAAGTTTACAAGGAGATAGAGGAATCGGTTGCAGAGCGACATGGGCATAGGAACAATGCGGGAGTGAAGTACACCAAGCACGGGGAGAACATAATCGCAGGACTGCAGAGCCTGAGGTTGCTGCTGATGAAGCCGCAATTTGCATATAAGGAAGGAGCGTGCCTTGAGTCATTTATCGATGAAAACGTAGTATTTGACCTCTCCAATATAAGCAATAGCATGAAGCCTTTCTTTTACGCCCTTGTTCTCAACCAGATATATGCTTATTCGGAAAGCCTAGACTTGAATGGGAATGGAAAGCTCAGACTTCTGGTATGCCTGGAGGAGGCGCAGCTTATTTTCGACAATGAAGAGATATCTGCAGCAACAGTGGACCTTAAGCAAAGAATACAGGACTTTAGAAAGAAAGGAGTGGGCATAATGTTGATAACGCATGGGGCTTCTGAAATAAACCTGCATATAAGGAGGTTGTGCCAGAATAAGCTTTATTTCAGGCAGAGCTCCGATTCTGCCAGAAATGCTGTTGCAGACCTGATTTTTGACGCAAAAGACGCAGAAGCGCTTGAGGAAAAGCTTAAATCGCTTGAGCATAGAATATGCACACTTAGTTATGTGAACGAAATCGGCGGGGTGAAGAGCCCTGCAAGCTCTTTGTTCATAAAGACAAGGCTTTACGCTCTTCCACAATCCAATGCTGCCAGCGATAGTTGCCAGGAAGAGGAGAGGCAGCCGACAGTGATAAGGGTTAGGGACAAGGACGGAAACGGCTTCAGGGGCCTTTCTGTTTCATTGAGATATGTAGGCGAAAACGTAGGGAATGCCATTACTGACAGTGTGGGAGAGGCGAGGTTTGAACGGCTGCTGGAGGGTAAAGAGTATGCAGCGTGGATTGGCCAGGCGGGAAAGAAGAAACCTAGGGACTCATTTCAGGTAGTGGGAGGAAGCATTTCGGAGATAGCCTTTGAAAAAGACTGATGCTCATAGGTTTGTGGCAAGACGTTTTTGGTATATGTGCCGTTTGAGCATGGTGCTGTTCTCGATCCATGTCCGTACGGGTATCTCAAGCTTCTTCGAGGCGTATGCGAGCGCAGAAGCCATGCTCTCGAATTCTGATGGCGGTGCATTAAGGGTTGCCCTCACATGCTCCCTGACATTCCAGACGCCCACGGGCATTATATACCCCGAATGCACTTCCCGCAGTATAAGTACTTTCGCCTGGGCTTGCTTCTTCTGGAGGAGCTCTGTGACTGCGAGCCTTGCAGCATAGTAGCACCCACCTATTTCAGCATAGGTCTTTCTTCCGCAGAAGGGCTCGTAGGAGGCACCTATGTCTATTTCCTTGCTGCTTGAGTTCCAGGTAGTATTAGGATACCACGCCTCCATCGATTCGTATTCCCATTGGCCCGGCATCATTATTATCACCCAGCGGTTGTCCAGTGCGACGCTCTCGTAAAGCTCCACCTTGCCTATTGTCCCCATCTGCTTTAGCTCTTTCAGCTTGTGCTTTGAGAGTGTGTCGTCAGTAGCAGTTATGCTCCAGCGAGTCGGGACAAACCTCCGCGATTTGCCGCGCCCCAGCAGACCTGCAGCCAGGGCTTTCTGTATCTTGGATACCAGGACCCCCTTTGAGTATAGCTCCACTATCGCTTCGGATGCCGGCATTGACGTGTCAAGGTATGCGTCTTCAACATGCTGTTCCGCGTGCATGTTCCCCACAGTTATGCTTTCGAGTGGGGCGCTCGGGCCGAAAGGCTGGCTGTTCTCACTGAAGCTCATGTTAGGCGCAGGCCTGTTCTTTAGGGTCAAGTCGATAGGGGTGAACCTGTCGGCAAGGGCTATCTCTTTGAGTGCCTGCTCTATCCTCCCCTTGTCGGGGTTTGTGACCTTAGTCCGGTACATGCCCCTGACAAGCAGCGACCGTAGCTCTACTATTTCGTTGATTGTTTTACCTACCCACATCTCTGGAGTTCCCATGATTCCGGTGTCTCCCAGAAGTGGGGGAACCAGCGGCCCTATATAGACGTCAGGGTATCCTATCCTCCCAACAAAGAGGTCAGGTGGCGATGAGCCGTATATCTCATTGCTCTTTATCATTTCAACTGTCTTGAACTTGTAGAACTTCTTCAGGAAGGATGGATCCTTCATGTTTTCGTATACGGAGAAGTCCTTCTTCACGGTAAAATCAAACATCCCAGCACAAAGAAACATTTGATTGTGAAAATTTATATCATCGTCATTCAGGCAGGTGGGTCGGATGTGCATAACTACATGTAGGCAGATACACGATTAATGAGGTGAGTTTATAAAACTATCTTTTTTTGAATGCAGCCATTTAAATATCTGAAAATAGAGATTTACTTATGATTTCTATGATGAACCAAAGGACCATAAGACCGGTTGCCGCATTAACCGCCGCAGCGATGCTTGGAGGCTGCGCAGGGCAGATGAACGGGACGTTTGGAGGTATTTTCAATACTGGCAGGGCTACGGAGAAGCCAGTGGTAGGCGCAATTGCAGTCACAGGCCCGAATGGGACCACGTACAGGATAACCGCGGAAAATGACAACGGGATATGCAATGTAAATGCAAGCAGAATGTACGCCGGATCAAATGGTACGGTAGTGTTGCTTGGCGTTGGAGGAAAGTTTAATGCAACGTATTCGACACCACCAGTATGGGTTGCGAAGGCTGCAGCGAGATATAGCGATCAGGTCCAGAAGCTGAAGGCCGAGAAATGCGGGAACGAACCGGCCGCAGGAAATATCTGGATGGCAGTAGAGAAAGGTACGGCACTCAAGTCTACCAGAAGGGAGAACAGCATGGTAGATAACGGGATTGAGATAGGCGCAGGCCTGGCAGTTTTGGGGATTGTGGCGGCAATAGTCACGCACCTGAGATAAAGATAAATGATGCCTTCTCAGGCAGGGATTCTACCTGACAAGCTCGGAGAGGAGGCTGTAGCCCTTCATTGCATCCTCCTCTCTTACTACAAGGACGTTTTCGGTATAGCACGAGATAAGCTCGATTATGTTTATTTCATACTCGGCAAACAAAGACGTGACAAAGGCCATTACTCCAGAAACATTTTCCACATCTTCGCCAGAGTGTATTGTTATTGCGGAGCAATTCCTATAGATGCGCTGCGTTTTTGCATATGTCTGTTTTGAAAGTTGCTTCTCTGAATCCAGAAGGTAGGTGTACTGGTTGCCTATTCTTATCTTTGCAATAAAGTCAGAGTCTATGTCCCTCTCAGTTACAATCACCGATATCTTGTTTGCCAATGTCAGTTTGTTCCCTTTTAAGACAGAGAGAGCCCTCTTTTCTATGTTAAGCTTGTTTTTTCCGAGGGCATTGCAGTGGCGCCTGACTGCTGCCTTGACTGCATAGTAGTCCTTAATGCCCAGGGATCGCTGTATAGATCTGGATAAGGCGCTCTGGTTTATCACGCCGCTTTCTATCGCCTCCCTTAGAAAGGGCTTGTTTGATATGTACAGCCGGACAATGTTTGCAATTGACATGGTAGTATGAAGGCGCTTAGACATTTATATGTATCATTTGATACATAACTGGGCAATTTTGATTCTTTTGACACACAAAACATAAATATAAGCAAAACCATATAACTTTGGTAATATGGAAGCCCAGAGAATCACAGAGGTTGTAGGCAAAATTCACGGAAGACCGTCTTCAATAGTTACTGAACTGAGGAGAGTAAGCGAGGCGACTGAAACGGTGGGGAGATTAAAGAAGCGCGGCGGAGTCGTGGTAAAGATAGGAGGATCGCTCAACGGGAAAACGGGAACGCTTCTCGAGGATTTGCATGATCTGCATGAGTTTGGCATACCCATTACAGTAATACATGGGGGAGGGAAGAAAATTGATGAACGCCTCTCCGAACTCAAAATCCCCGTAGAGTTCCGTGGAGGGCTACGGGTTACAACGCCGGAATCGATCAAGGTTGTCCAGGAGGTCTTGAAGCAGCTTGGGGAAGACATTGTAACAAAACTTAGGAGCAATGGAATTGTTGCTGTCCATGTTTTGGGGCGCAAGGCCTTTGTAGCTGAACAGAAGCCAGAACTTGGGCTTGTTGGGACATTTTCAGGAGAGGACACATTTAGGATAATGGAAATCAACAGAAAGGGCTGCGGGATTCTTAGATGCATGGCACTTTCGGGCAGGGTAGTGGTAGTTACGCCATCCGCGAGGGACATGAAAGGAAAGGTATTGAATGTGAATGCTGACGAGATTGCCGAGGTTATCGCAAAGGTTACCCTGACACCGCCGCCTGTGGCAGTTTTTGTCACGGAAACCAAGGGTGTTTTTGTTGGTGGGAAGGTGGTTGACGAGATAAGCAGGTCAGAAGCTCTTGGCTTAGTCAGCAGGGGGGAGATAAACGGAGGGATGGCCCCAAAAATAAAAGCTGCGGCTGGACTGGCAGGCATACCTGGAGTGAAGACCGGAATAATAGGATGCGAGGACCATGAACTGCTGAAGGCGGTTTTCAGGCCAGGAAGCTCAGGCACATGGATAAGCTGAGTAGCCTTGGAAGGATTTTATGCATAAGGTAAAGATAGGAAAGGCAGAAAAGAGTCATTCGGAGGACATAGTGGGCCTAGTAAATGCCGAATCACGGATTAGCGGGGCAGTATTGGAGGTCACCAAGGCAGAAGTTCTGGACTGGGTATCTAAAGGCAACTCGGTGATAGGCTACAGTGACAGAATAATTGCGCATGAGGCCATACATGTCTGGAAAAATTCCGGATGGGGAGAATTAAGGTCTGCAGTAGTTGATGAGGGATTCAGAGGGCAGGGAATAGGCTCTGAAATAACAAGAGTTCTTGTGGAGAAGTATTTTTCCGAGAATCCCGGTGGCACTATAGTTGCCATAAAGAAGAATACTGAACGGGGGGTTAATCTTCTCTTGAACCTGGGTTTCAGAGAGACGCCTATCGGAGACCTCCCGAAGGAACTCTTCACAAAAAGGATTCCTGAAGGAAGAAAGGCTTATGTGCTTGGGGGAAGTGAGTACCGCAGGATTTCGCATCGCTCCTCGAGCTTAGATAATGTAGGGTACGTAGCTTTTCGTTCTTCGGCAGAGCAACCAATTGAAAGGCTAATTGAGGCATCTAAAGGAATTCCAGACAGTAATGCCACGATAATACTTCTGGATTACAGCAAGAAGATTGTTGGAAGGATTGGCCCGTCAATATTAAGTGCATTGTTGAGGATGGAGGAGGGTGCGATGCGCAGCAACTCCTTTTCAGTAGAAGTTCTCCTTTTTGTTGCAGGTACAATGCAGATAAGCAAAGCCATGGAGAGGGCAGGCGCAAAGGGCGGAAAGGATTTCATCATAATAGGGAATAGCAGGGAGGCTGTGGAGAACTTTGCTAAATTAAACAGAGTAAAGCTGCTCAAGGAGATTGAGATACGATTTGATACAGAAACTGCGGCAGAGGTGGCAGGAAGCCAGTTCACCGATTCGCATTAACCTCTTCGCTATACTCCGAGTTCATTATCGAGTATATGTTTTCAGCCTTTTTCCTGCCTATTTTCTCCACAACAGTGAGGTCTGTAATTTCCAGGTTTGCTATATTGCGGAGGGTCTTGAACGTCAGAAGCAGATTCCTTGAGAGGACAGGGCCTATTCCAGGAATCGTACCCAAGGTGAACAACTGCCATTGTGCTCTTGAATAGGCCTTCTTTCTCCCCATAACAAGAGGCTCGTTAGCCATTTCCTGTTGTTCCCTCTCTGCAAGTCTTCCCACAATGTAGGCAGTTTCCTCGGGGCCTTCTGAAAAAAGCACTTGTGTACCATATTCGGAGTAGAGTTTTAGGATTGCACCAAGTAGCACGTGCCTGCTTAGTGCCGGATCAGCGTGGTTGTTTTCTACTATAAACAACCTCCTTTCAAAAGCTTCGGCCATTCTGTGTGCCTGTTCGAAGAGCCTGGAATCCATTATCGAGCTCTCGAAATCTTTGCCTGCCTTCCTCTCGATGCACATCCTTTTAGACACGATGTAATCGCCAACAGGGAGCTGGGCGTTTCTTACCTCTATCCCTAACCTGGACAGCATTTCTTCTATTTCCAGATTTCTTTCCCTATTGTCCATTAGTATATAGGTTCCACGCGTTGGACTGCCTTTTGCGGGGTTCAGTACATCAACTCGTTTGACCTTGATTCTATCTCTGCGGATATCTGCGAGATAAAGTCTTCTGCCTTGATGAGGCTCTTCTGGTTGCCGGATCTGCTCCTTACGGTTATGGTGCCTGACTCGCTCTCTTTCTGGCCGAGGATTACTATGTATGGCACTTTTTCCAATATCGCTTCGCGGAGTTTGTTCTGCATTGTCTTGTCGCTAGTTTCAAGTTCTGCCCTTATCCGTGTACCTGACATCTTTGCGTATATCTCCTGTGCATATCTGCTCGTGTGCTCTGATACCGAGATTATGCGCACCTGGACCGGAGAGAGCCATGTCGGGAACTTGCCCTGGTAATGCTCTACCAATACAGCTATTGTGCGTTCCAGAGAGCCGAGGATTGCCCTGTGAACCATTATCGGGGTTCGCTCTTTTCCATCTTCTGCGACGTACTCGAGCTTGAACTGGAGAGGTTGCTGGTAGTCGACCTGTATAGTGGAAAAAGTCCAGGATCTCCCCATTGCATCTATGACATCAAAGTCTATTTTAGGTCCGTAAAATGCGCCGTCTTTTTCCTTTACCCTGTAGTCTATGCCATTTGACTCCATCGCCCTTTTCAACGAGCCGGTGGCCTTCTCCCATGTTTCTTCGGAGCCCATATGGTTATCGGGCATAGTTGAGATGTTCGCAACAAAACGCATCTTGAACGTATCATATGTTTCCTTCACAAGTCTTATTACTTCAGATATTTCAGCTTCAAGCCGTTCTTCGGTGAGAAATATGTGGCCATCGTTCTGCGTCATCTCCTGTACCCTGAAAAGGCCTGTAAGCGCGCCCGAGACTTCCTTCCGGTATAGCTTGTCAAATATTGCAGTCTTGAATGGAAGGTCCTTGTAGCTCCACTTCCGTGATTTGTAGATAAGTATGGAGGAAGGGCAGTTCATAGGCTTTAGGCCTAGTTCTCCCAGTTCAGTATCAAAGACAAACATGTTTTCTTTGTAATGGGATATGTGGCCGCTGACATGCCATAGTGCGGTGTTTGCTATTATTGGCGTACTTATTTCCTTGTAGCCGTATTTTTCCTGTTTTTCGCGTATAAACCGGATAAGCTCATTGAATATTACAAAGCCTTTTGGATGCCAGTAGACCATGGATGGCGAAACCTCCTGAAAACTGTACAAGTCTAGCTTCTCGCCTATTGTCCTATGGTCGGTCTCGGGAAGGCCTGCCCAGCTACTCTTTTTGACTATGGAAGTATTGACGCTTGCAGGCTTCGCCTTCTTGATCTCTTGAGCACCGCTGCCGCTTTGGCTGTATGACCGGGACTGCTCAGCAAGAGGATGGCCTTTTATATCAAGTTTGAGCTTCTTGTTCCAGCCGAAGGGCCCGCGTAGCGTTTCGATGCCCTGAGGTGCGTTGCTGGTCATGTAATTGATTATGCCCAACGCCTCTTCAGGGGACGCAAGGCTGTTGCTCAGGTGCGCGTATGGGTATATGAGAAGCTTTTTGCGTTTAAGCTTCTCCAGAAAACTGCTTATGTCGGATAGGGCCTTTGCGGCAATCTCGTTTGTATCTCCTTTCTCTACGGATACCATTACTACAAGCACGTCGTTGATTGACACTTCCTTGCGCTCAACCTCATCATAAAGCCTGGCCTCTGGCTTTACTGGAGTGTATGTTATGTTGTCTACATCGAGCTGGAGAATCTTCATTTTTGACGACCTTGTTGGTATTGGATTTATTGGTAATGATGTATTAATAACCTAACGCCACTATAGCCAGTGGCTGCACGCGGGGCAATATTTCCTCCCACTTGAGTTTCTTTCTACTGGTCCCGAACCGCAGTGGCAGGTACATGGGCGCATTATTTTCTTGCGGACGGTCTTCATGGTATTGTATTTCGGGTTTTTTGAATGGAGCTCGTTTGGGGAAATACCTTTTACCTTCTCCTCAACAAACTCGAACTTTCCTGGGCACTCTTTGCACATGGTAATCATTAGGTTTGAGATTTTAAATTACTTTCTATGAGGATAGATTTATATATTAATGTAGCTACATTATAATAAATTAATGGTTTTTATGCCGGCCAACAAAGCAAAGAGGAAGTACACTACTATAACTATACCGCTGCCTCTTTTCGAACGGATTAGGGACAAGATAGAGGGCACCGGTTTTTCTTCGGTCTCAGATTGCGTGACATATATACTTAGGGAGACCATAGCCGAGATGGAAATGAAGAAAGGGGGCAGGGAAAAGAATGCAGTGGTTGAGAAGCTGAAGGCCCTTGGATACACGATGTGAGTATATGAAAGATGCCAAGATATTGAAGGCGATGGAGAGGCTTAGGGAAAAGCCAACAGAAGAGAACTGGGAGGCTTTTGCAAGAGTGCTCCCAAAGAGCAGCATACGTCATTACAAGATTCGCTTTGGGAAGGGCAAGGTGGCAAACAAGCAGGACCTGAGAAGGTCTGAGGCAGAATTGTTTAATGGCAGGGGAGAGAGGGTTGGAAAGGTGCCGATATTCTATAGCGGAAAAGGCAAAATGGGCGGAGCGACTATTTACCTGAAAGGCCTTTCAATACTCAATGGATGATAGGATGATAAAGCAGGACCTGAATAAGCTTGAAGAGAGAAGCATATACGTGATGAGGGAGGCGAAATCCAATTTCAAGAAGGTCGCTGCCCTCTGGAGCATGGGGAAAGACAGCACTACTATGCTGGCACTGGCAAGGCAGGCATTCCACGGGAAGGTCCCTTTTCCCGTGATACATATAGACAATGGGATTGACTTTCCTGAAACGTACGAGTTCAGGGAAAGGCTTGCGAAGAAATGGAACCTGGACTTAATAGTCGAAAAGAGTGAGATAAAGCCGGAGATGTCTGGGTTTGCTTGCTGCGGAGCAAATAAAACGGTCGCCCTCAGGAAGGTGCTTGATAGATACGGATTCGATGCACTCATAGTTTCAATACGGAGGGACGAACACGGAATACGGGCCAAGGAAAGGGTTTTCAGCCCCAGGGACAAGAACTTCAAGTGGAATTACAAAAACCAGGTGGCCGAGATTTGGGGAGATTACTCTTCGGAGAAGGAAGCTGACGGCCATGTGAGAGTTCATCCTCTCCTGGACTGGAATGAGGTAGATATCTGGAACTACATAAAGAGGGAGAAAGTGCCGATGAATCCGCTTTACTTCTCAAGGGACGGATACAGGTATAGAAGCCTGGGGTGCACCCACTGCACAACGCCAGTAAAGTCTGGCGCAGCCGACATAAACCACATAATAAGAGAACTCGAGAAGACCAAGATAGAGGAGAGGCAGGGCAGGGACCAGGACAAGGAAAAGGCGTTTGTCATGGAGAAGCTCAGAGCGCTAGGATATATGTGATTCTGTGATAGTGAACAGGGTAACAGTGCTGGGAAACAAAGATCATGGCAAGTCAACGTTGATAGGCAGCCTGCTTATCGAGACCGGATCTGTCTCTGAGCAGAGGATAGATGATGCTAAGAGGACGAGCAGGAAGCTTGGGAGGAGATTTGAGCCCGGATACATACTCGACAGTTTTGAGGAAGAACGGCTCAATGAGATGACTATTGACACAACGCGTGCCCAGGTTAGATACAAGGAGGCAGGCTTTGAGTTCATCGACGTTCCTGGCCATGAGGAACTAATCAAGAACATGCTGAGCGGTGCCTCGTATGCAGATTTTGCATTGCTTCTTGTCTCAGTTAAGCAGGGGGAAGGGATAACAAGCCAGACAAAGAGGCACCTGTTTGTTGCAAAGATGCTTGGTATACGCAAGCTTGTTGTCGCCGTAAACAAGCTTGATGCCGTAGGATACAGCCGGGAGGCTTTTGAGGAGGTCTCTGACGGGGTAGGCAGGTATCTTGCCAGGATAGGGTTCCCTAGCGAGAATGTCAGGTTTGTGCCCATATCTGCATACAACGCAGAGAACCTAGTCAGGCCATCAAAGGCAATGGGATGGTACAGAGGAAGATGCCTAATTGAGGTCCTTGCAGGTGTGGCTAGACTCGCAGCACGCCCTACAGGCAGAAACACCATAATACAGATCCAGGGGGTTTCGGAAGACAGTAATACAGCCGTATTCGGAAGGGTCGTCTCTGGAAGCTTGACCAGGGGGAGCAGGATAACAATCTTTCCTTCTGGGAAACGGGCAAAGGTTGCGGGGCTCTTAGTCAGCGGAAGGAGCAAGAAAATAGCAGGGAGGGGCGATGTGGTAACCCTTGAGCTGGATTCACCAGTCGGGCCAGACATCAAGGGCTCCGTCGCTTCTGATTCTGATACGGCTTGTGTCTCTTCCAGTAAGATAAACGCGCTGCTCCTCAATACAACGGGTCTTAACAAGGATGCCTCCATAAGGATAAATGGGATTCGGGTGAGGTGCAGGAAGGTTTCGGTGAAGGACGAAGTAGACGTCAGTACAGGAGAGTGCGTTCCTTCTGACAGAATAAAGCCGCTGAATGCTGGCCATGTGGAGTTGATACTCGAGGAGAAGGTTGCAGTGGATTTGTTCGAGAGGACTCCCGAGATAGGAAGATTCGTATTTTATTCAGGAAAGGAGTTCTCCGGGATAGGTATAGTTACCGGGTGAGGGGAGGGTCATGAAAGGTAAACTGCTCATAATGGATGCGGGCTCTTTTAGGACTTTTGGAGGAGCGGCCAAGACTGCGTATGATACTTATATTTACTTTAAGAACAGGGGGTACGCTGTTGACCTCTTCGGGGACTTCTCCAAACTGGACAATAAAGTTAAGCCAGTCGAGGTCTCAGGCCTCTCCCCTGGCCTCTACGACGCTGTCTTCATGAACTCCATAAGGGATGTTCCCGTAGTAAGAAGTCTCTTGCGGCCCGCTTCTCATACAAGGTTCATTTACACAGACAGGGGAAACGTGATAATCAATTCAAAGAAGGCAGGAGTAAGGAGGGTTCTGCCGAAGATGATTGCCAGGGAGCTACTTGCAAGGGAGATGAGGAAATGGCTCGACATATACGTTGCAATTACGGCAGATCAGGAGGAAGCCGCCCGCAGGTTTTTCTCAGGTGCGACCAGAGTAGTTGCAATAAGTAACTGGTACTCGCCGGATTTCAGGAAGATGAAAGGCAGGAACTTGGGAAATGCAATATATGTAGGCAGACTTGATGAGCGCCAGAAGAAGGTAAGGTTTTTGATCGAGGGAATTAGGGAATTTGTTGATAGGAATCCGAGGCTTTCCGGCAAGACTCTGCTCAGGATAGTTGGAAGTGGACCTGACGAGCAGTCATGCAAATCACTTTCCATGAGGCTGGGGCTTGGAAAGAACATATCATTCCACAGCTTTGTAAGCAGGGATGAGCTTATCAGGTTGTATAATGACTCCGCCTTCTTTGTCTCGTCTTCGGAGTGGGAAGGGATGGCAGGTACGTTTGTCGAGGCAATGGCATGCGGACTGCCCTTGCTCATAAACGAACGCAACAATACGCTGCTCGGAATCAGGCCGAAGAAAAGTTTGGTCGAAAACAGGATAAACGGCCTCATTTACAGGTACGGCGATCTGGACAGCTTTGCCGGGGAGTTTGGCATGCTGTATTTTGATTCGGAGATGAGAAAAAGGATGGGAAAAAATGCGCTTAGGCTTTCGCATAGATTCAGTATGGAGTCAAGCATGCGCAAATATGAAAGGCTGGTGAGCGGCAGTCACTTACCATAATGCGAGAGGACCGCACGATAGACCTCAGTTATCTTGAATTTTCCGGATTTTGTAAGCGGCGCTTCAGGATAAGTCCCAAATATACCGTATCTTGTGTGGTCCCCGCGTTTCGGCGGTTCCGGATCCATGAACATGGTTTCACCAGAGTAATAAAAAATGTCCATCATGTATCCAGGGCGTATTTCGGCAAGGATGTCCGGAGGGATAAACTTCCGCGTGTTTCCATAGTATTTCCTGCCGTCATAGATATTCAGTATTAACTGCTTTCCGGAGGGATCCTTGAGGCGCAGCATCCTGCTTTTTATTTCCTTTATCAGTGCTGCCTTTTCCTTGCTCCCCACATGCCCATTTACGAAACGTGAGTCGTTTATCCAGATTGTTGAGACGTTTATGTTGGATATTGCAGCAAATGCAAGGGTCTTTTCCATATCGAAATCGAAGAGGTGAATTCGAGTGAACTTGCCGCCTTTTGAAGAAGGGAGCATCATGCCCACCGATCTCGATACGAGGCTTTTGGCCCCGTGCGGAAGGCTGTCGTATACCTTCCGCATCCTTGTCTTGATGAGCTTTTCGCGGAGACCTCCCGTCGCATAGGAGTTATTGTCGCCTGAGCCGGCAGGCGCAACGCCTCCTTTGAGGAATGCGAATCCTTCAGATATCATCCAGTTGTTGATAAGGAACTTTTTCTTTATGGGCTGGGCGCCGTGGTCAGAGACGATCATCACGCTTCCGCCCTCTGTGGTCGCCTTTTCCATTACGTAGTTCGTGTACTTCCCTATCTCCTGGTAGATTGGAAGGAGGTATTCTGCCATGTTGCTTTTGTTAAGCACGAAATGCTGAAGCCTATCGGTCTCGGTGAAGCACACATAAACAAGATTGTATTCCTTCGACTGCATGGCCTCTTTAGCTATCTCCGCACGGGCTGCTGTGCTTTTCAGAAAGTGCAGTCCTCCTTCCTTTTCGGACATGCTTCCGCTTTTCATCTCCTTTTCGACATCCGGTTCTCCGTAGAAAGAATGCTTCTTCATCAGCGACTGTAGGAGGGGGGTGTTTGACTTGGCCTTCAGTGGAAACCCGGTTATCATGTCCACTCCAGGGTAATCTGGAAGCGTTATGTCAGTCGCAGGAGTTATTACCAATGAAGAGTAGCCCTTTTCTGCAAGCTTTGCCCAGAATGGCGGTTCCCTTGAGGAGTCGTAGTATACCAGCTCTGGGACATAGTCCTTCTGCATTGCGAAAAAATCAGGCACCCCATGCTTCCCTGGGGGCAGGCCCGTGTATATCGTAGGCCATGCTGCGCCTGTCATCGGGGGCAGGGTGGATTCCATCTCTACAAGATTGCCGTTTTTTATGAGTTTCATGAAGCCTTCCATCCCCTTTTCAGTAGAGAATTTTTTTATAAGCCAGAGGGGCGCGGCATCGATGCCTATCAGATATAGGGTTTTCATTTCATGCACGTATTTGTTGTAAGGGGCTTTTATTTAGCCTTTTCCAGCCAAGATAAGAGGCTATGAAAGAGAGGGAGGCAGTGCGCTTGAAAAGGCAGAGGTTTGCTGGCACTGTATTAGGAATGCTCAGGAAGCAGTATCCAGACAGATTGCATACAGAGCTCGAGCACAGGAACATCACAGAACTCTTTGTCTCTGTCTTTCTCTCGCCGCAGTGCACAGACAAACAGGTAAACAAGAGCACGGAGATGCTTTTCTCAAAATTCAGGAGCTTTCAGGATTATGCGGATTCGGATCCGAGGAGGGTAGGCAGGTACCTGAAGGGAATTAACTATTACAAGACAAAGGTAAGAAACCTTATCCTTTCTTCCAGGATGATAACCAGATCGCCGGGAGGCAGGGTGCCGAAGAGCTTGGAGGGGCTTATGGAGCTTCCGGGAGTAGGCAGGAAAGTGGCAAATGTGATACTTAATGAGGGATTCGGGATAAACGAGGGTATAGCCATAGACACCCACTGCATTACGGTCTCGAGGAGGCTTGGGCTTACGAAACATGACAGCCCAGCTTTGATAGAGGAGGATTTGATGAGAATAATACCCAGAAAGGAGTGGGGCACTGCTTCCAATATGCTCATAGCCCTTGGGAAGGATACTTGCAGGGCAAGGGCGAAGGAGTGCGGAAGGTGCGTCCTGAAGGACATATGCCCAAGCAGCGCTGCGTCAGGCAGGGCAGGAACATAAGAACATATTCCCGGGTTCTCTGGGCGGCATATTAATATATCATAAATCCAATGTTTTATTGATAAAATGACCTGGAGAGATAGGGAGATACGAAAACTTGACAGCCTTGCAAATAACGCTGCAGCATCTAGAAGGAGTAAGGGCGCAGAATATCCAGTAGAACTATACATAGTAGGATATGACGAAAGCAAGAAAGGCACCGAGAGATTTCTTTATATTGCAAATAGATTGATGAATAAGGAGGGCCTGTTCGCCATTGGACTTGGCACATATCCAAACACCTCCGAATATCGGCGCATGCTGAGGGATCGGGAGGCACCAGGCAGAACCCTGGAAGAACATGAAAAGATTCTTTTGGATAGTCTGGCTTCTTTCTCTGAGCGCGACGTTGAGGTCTCACCAGTGGGAATAGGATGGGAAGGTTGGACAAAGGAGTTATACCGTACCCGTGAGGCTAAGCGTTCAGAGGCAGGAAAACTGATTGAAGCGGCAAAAGCCGAGCGCCGATTTGACGCTGCAGTGAAAAAGATGGCAGAAGGAATGGAGATATTTGAATATGCATTGGTCTTGGAAGAGAGGCACATGGCAAATAACCTGAAGCACATGGGCCTTTTCGGGAACGGCATGCCGAGCTTGGTGCTTGCAACAGAATATGGAAACCCCCAGACAATAAGCGCCAGTATAGGCAGGAACAACCCCATAATGATCGTCGACTCCGTAGATAGTGGTACAAGTAAGAGGACATTCGTAATGGACATAAGAAAGAAAATAATAGAGATCAAGAAGGGGATTGCGCCAAAAAGCAGTTTCGAGGAATCGGTAGCCAGGTTGCTGGTTTTCGAGATGATGGAAATAGACGTGATGGAAAGAAACCTGACCGAGTATGGAAAAACGATGATGCGGGATTGGTTAAACTCCCTGAGGAAGAGCGGCTTGGATTGGACAGAGAAGTTATTCGAGGATATAAGGAACAGGAAGGGATGAACGCCCTGAAGCTGACTGCGGTTTCCATCATTTTTGCAGGACCTTGTGGCAGGCAGGTCCAGAAATATGCTTCTTTAGACATCGAGGCTCTCTTCAGGATAGCCCATTGATATTAGGGCCTTCTTCACTGCTTCCTTGTGGTCTCCCTGCAGCTCTATTATGCCGTTCTTGTAGGTTCCGCCGCAGGCAAGCGTATGCTTCAGCTCCTTGGCAGTCTTCTCCATCTCCTCCCCTGCAAGCCCCGAAACGACAGTCATGTACTTCTTGAATTTCTTCTTTTCGGTATATACCTTAATTCTCCGGTTAGTCTCCCTGTTGAGAACATCGCATACGCAGAGTTCCTTTGGAAGTCCGCATTTTGGGCATATATCAGGCATTATACCTTGGCACCTCTTTCGTTGAGAAGGGTAAGTATCTTTGCTATGGTACGCCGTATTTCCCTTATCTTCACTTTCTTGCTTGCGACTCCAGTAGTTGCTATCTTCCTGCGCTCTATTGCGGCGTCGAGCCTTAGCTCAGAGAGCTTGCTCGTAAGGGCTTCGCTTGAGATAGACCTCAGTTCTTTTATTTTCATAGTATTACCTTCCAATGACAGATATATAAGCGTTATAGGGAGATCCTCAGAAGTTCTTCGATTTTATGCTTGCTGAGGCTATCTGCCTGGGCAGCGCTATTGCAGTCACTTCCCGGTCTGGGAACTTGGTTCCCGGGGGAACTATCCTCACCGTGACGCCAATTGCCCCATACTTAGGGTATGCGGCTATTTTTGCCTCGTGGACCAGGCTTACGGAGAAGCCTGACTTTGGTAGGTAGCCCAGTCTCACTTTCATCTTCTTTGCCCTGGCGCCTTTTGAGGCAAGCTTGCCCTTTGCTATTATCTCGACGCCCAGTGCTCCCTGCTCCATTATCTCCCTTGCTGCCGTGTGTATGAGCCGCCTGGGATTTATGCCGCGCTCAAGCGAGGTTACGAGCTGGCGGGCTACAAGCCTCGGCTCCAGCTTGGGATTTTCTATCTCCGCAACACTTATCTGGGGGTTTTCAAGATGGAATTTCTTCTTCATGCTTTCGGTAAGCGCGTCGATTGTCTCCCCTCCCCTGCCTATTACGCGCCCTGGATTTGTGACGTATGGCGTTATCCTCGTTATTACAGGGGTTTTCTGTATCTCAACACGCGAGAGCCCTGCCCGTGAGAGCGAGCTCTCCATGAACCTAAGTATGTTGTACTTTACCTTCAGATCCTCTATGAATTTTCTTTCGGAAGCCATTATATCATATCATTTGTTGTTATTTGCGACGGCAGTTGAATTCGCCGTGATTTTTTGAGTGTGCTCTGCGTGGTGCGCTGCTGGGACAGTGATTTTTGCGTGTGCAGGCTTTGCCTCGTCCTGTTTTGACTGGGAAGCCTTGCCTTTCTGCTTGAGGTTTGCGCCTGGGCGCGCGGCACGGTTCTTTACCCTTATGAAGTATTTCATCTTCTCGGTGAGCCCCGCGTATTCTCCGGAAGCTATGCCTATCTCGATCTTTGCAAATTCAAGGTCGCTGTGGTTTATTGCCGACCTGCCGTACATGCCCCGGCCCCATGCTATCGAGCCTTTCGATGGGCTCCTCTTCAGTATCTGCGTCTTGTTTGCTGCGGCATGTATCACGTACATCTTCTCGGCATCGAGATTCCCGTTGTTCTTGGCATTTGCCATGGCATTGAGTATTGCAAGCCTAACCTCCGCGGATGCCTTCCTAGGGTATTTTCCCTTCTTGCCCCCAAGTTCGTGCCTTGAGCCCATGTGCTTGTTGTGCCTCTTGAAGAGCAATGGCGTCTCCATCCTGATCACGCGTTCGAGCAGCTCGAGAGCAGATGAGGCCATCATGTACCTCACCGCGTCGCAGACTGCGCCGAGGTCCTTGTAGCTTACGTTGAGGTCGTAGCGCTGCGAAAGTGCAATCTCTCCTGAGCCTTTTGCAGCGTTGTCTACTTTTATTGAATAATCCATCATTTCACCGAGAGGAACTTTGATCCGCGCGTGGCCCTTATTCCAGGAGCCGAGTGCAACACCCTCTTTGTAGAGAATGCGAACTCACCTAGGCGATGGCCCATCATCTCTTCAGTTATGGCTACCTCCTTGAATTCCTTCCCATTGTGCACGGCAAACTTCATGCCGACCCATAAAGGCAATATCACTGCTTCACGCACGTGCGTCTTTACCGCCTTTCCGGAGCCGGAGGACTTTGCCTTGGAGATGTCTCCGAGGAGTTCCTTGTAGCGCAGGCCGTTGCGGATTACCGATCTCCTCTGCCTTGAATCCAGCATCTTCATGAATTCCGCAGGGCTGAGCTTCTGGAGCTCTTCTATTGTTTTTCCTCTGAATGTGAATATTCTTGCCATCTCATCCTCTCTTCTTCCTGCCTACCCTCTTTGCCGCTATGTGTCCGACCTTCCTCCCAGGAGGCGCATTCCTCGAGGTCATGCTCGATGCGCCCTTGTGGTGCTGCTTTCCTCCGAAAGGATGGTCTACAGGGTTTGACTTGACGCCCCTGTTCAGCGGCCATCTCCTATTAAGCGCATGCATTATGTAGAAGTTCTTTCCTGCTTTCATTATTGGCTTTGCACTCTGGCCTCCGCCGGAAACCACGCCTACCTCTGCCCTGCAGAGGTTCTCGAGGTCAATGACAGCCTTAGAAGGCAGCGAGACTGTAACCTTTCCGCCAGTGTGGGCAATTATCGTAGCGTAGGAGCCTGCACCCCTCGCTAGTTTGCCTCCGTCTCCAGGCTTTGACTCTATGTTGTATACAGGCATTCCGTCAGGGAGGCTCTGCAGATTAAGTATGCTGCCGAGTGTCGGCTCTGCACCTTCTCCTTCCTGTATCCTGTCGCCTATTTTTATGCCCTCCGGTGCGAAGAGGAGCGATTCGGTGAAATCATCATATCTTACAAGCATGAGGGGCGCCGAGTGTCCGGGGTCATCTACAAAGTGGATTACCTCGCCGACCATCTTCTTCTGCAGTCTCTCGTTCCGGTATGATATCTCTGCCTTCTGGCTCTGCGGCGGCTTTGTATACGCGTTGCTGCCCTTTCCCCTCCGCTGCATTTTTAGTTTCTTTCCCATTGTTACACCTTCATACGAGCTTCAGCTTCTTTGCTATGTCCGATGCGGGAAAGCCTGCCGCAAGTTGTATGTATGCCCTCTTGGTGTTGTCAGGGCTCGTGTGCGTGTTTACGCTCTTGACCTTTACTTTGAATGTGCTTTCGAACTCCTTCTTTATGGAAGGCTTGTCGGCATGCATGTCCACCACATATGCGATTATGTTCTGTGACTCTACCATGTTTAGCACTTTCTCAGTGGCTATCGGGTATTGGAGTATTGGCATATGGTCACCTTTCCTTCAGTGCGTTCTCAAGCGAGTGGATTGCCCCTTTTGTCCATATTGTCGGGCGTGGCATTGCGCCTGGCGCAAGCTGTTCTGCAGTAAGCCCATTCACATCGGCTACGTCTATGCCAGGGATGTTCTTTCCTGCCATGGATATTGCTGCTGGATCTTTAACTATTATGAGTACGCTCTTCCTGAAATGCCTTTTCTGTGATTTCCTGCCTGTCGAGAGCCTGGGCTTGTGCGAGAGACCCATGTCTGCAGCGAAGCCCAGTTTTCCCAGTATCGAGGAGAGCTCGCTTGCTTTGCTTACTTTCTCCAGGCTGTCTTCCACAACCACAGGGAATGGCTTTTCCACCGGGTGGTTCTTGAGTATTATTTCGGTTTTTGTGCAGCCAGCTATTGCTGCGGAGAGCGCCTTCAGGTACTCCTTCTTGTTTATCCGCTCCACAAGCGTTTTCTCTATCATGTGCGGATGTGCCCTCTTTCCCTTCACCGATGACGGTATCCTCCTCACGTCGCCCATGGCGCCGCCGCCGAGCTTCTGCCTCGGCCTTATTGCTATTCCCATGTGCCTGCCCCTCCGGTATCCCGAGTATTTGCCGACGTAAGTTGCAGTAGTCTGGAGCCCGGCGAGTACAGAATGGCCCTGAGGCTGGAACTTTTCGCTCTGCTCGCTGAGTAGCGCCCTGCGTATTAGGTCTGGCCTGTATTCTGATGAGAAGACATGAGGCAGCTGTACCTCCTCCTTCTTGTTGCCATCTATTGAATAGACCTCTGCGTTCATGATCATGACCCTTGCTTTGATTCCAGCGAGAAGTATGTTATCTTTGGCTCCTTCTGCTGCCCGTATGCGCGTATTGCCTTCCTTATGCGTATAAGCCTTTTTGAAGGCCCAGGTATAGAGCCTTCCACAACTATGAAGTCATTCCGTACGAGGCCGTAGTTTAGGAAGCCTCCCTTTATGTTCACCGATGCCACATCGCCCTGCGTGCCTGTCTTGAGCACGAGCTTATTCCTCTCGGTACGGTAATTGTAGCCCATGTGTCCTGCCTGCGGCACTCCAAACTGCACCTTTGCAGGGTGCCATGGCCCAAGAGTGCCTACGTGCCTTACCTTGTTGGTTGCCTTCCGGTACTGCTTTGCCACTTTGTATCTTTTTATGACTCCTGCCCAGCCCTTCCCTTTCGTTATCGAGGTTACGTCTATCATGTCCCCTGGCTTGAGTATGTCCGAGGGCTTTATGTCCTTTCCCAAGTATCCTTCAGCAAATGCGAGTTTCTCCGAGGGATTCTTCCCGCCGAGCGGTATCTCGAACCTCATTATGCGCTTGTTTGCAATGCCAATAGGCTCGGCGTCGAGATAAGCCAATGCAGTCACATCTTCGACCTCATCTGTCTTTGCCTTGAAATAGGATAGTTCATGGCTTGATTTCTTGTTTACCCCGACCTTCTTTGCAGAGGCTTGGTCATAGACCTCGCCTGCTACTTCCCTGTATGCATAGCCTTTCCTGTAGAACCTTATGCCGTAGACATGTACGCGCGGTGCCTCGAGTATTGTGACCGGCCTGTATATTTCAGAGCCTTTTGCCGGGCCTTCCCCTTCTTCTGTGCGCAGTATGTGAGTCATTCCCGCCTTGAACGCTGCGAATCCAAGGAATGAAGGCGTTTCGGAGGCAACAGAGCTTCTAACCCGAGGCATCTGTTTTTTAGCCCGCCTGTGCGGCCAGAATTCCAAAGATCCCTTTCTCATGCGTTCACGTCATCTTGTTTTCTTGTCCTGTATCCTTCGCTCTTTATTTATTTAAACCTTGTGCGCTTCGGCGCTGGTGCGCCTTTCCTGCAGCGCTGCCTGCACTCCCTGCCACGCGTATCTGCTTCATCATGCCATGCATCCTTGAGAGGAGAGCCTTGCAGCTCTCCGCGGCTATCTCTGCGCGCAGCTCGTTTCCCTTGGATGAGACGCGTATGCCATCCTCGTATCCAAAGGCGCTCAGGTCTATCGCCTTTGCGACATAACCTGCATCCTCTCCGAAATTTATTATTATTTTGGCTTCAGGCAATCCAGCACCTACTGTCGTTCAATGTTTCGGACTCCGGTACCGATCCTTGTGCCGTCCCTTGACTCTATGCCACGGTGCCTTCTCCCTGACGAGGTTATGCCCCTGAATGCCCTGCCCCTTGACGCTACTATCTTTGCATATATGGGATCATTGATTACAGGCCCTGCGGCCCTGTCCAGCAGCATTACCTCGTAGTATACTGATTTGCCGTCTTCTCCTACGTAATATGAGTTAAGCACCTCGCAGTTCGAGTATGTGCGCGATGACCTTTCTTCGGCTATGGCCTGTTTTGACTTCCTTGTTGAGAAGAACCTTCCGCTCTTTGAGGGTTGTCTTCCTCCGCTCGGCTTCTCCCTCTTGCTCAGCCCCTTCCTGATCCTTACCCTTGCAGTTATGACTCCCTGCTTGTCCTTGTATCCCAGCTCGCGGGCCCTTGCGGGATTTGTGGGCTTGTCCACCCTGGCTATCGAAGGCCCGGAATTCCACGAGGCTATCCTTGCCTTGAAGACCTCGCTGCGCTCCGAGTAGCTATCGCGGAAATTGTTTTTTATGTATTTATAAGCGCCCATGCTTGGACCCGTAGGTGAATCTAAAGGCAATGCAGTTCGCAGAATGCGATGCCGTATTCTATTAGTATGCAGTATTACCTTATAAAACCATATGCTCCAGTGCAGGATTGCACTCTCCAGATAGGCATTTTGCATTATGCAAAATGGGCCCTGCCCTTCAGGACAAGGTATATGCCAGCATATGATGGGATCTCTACTTTCTCCGCGTGATACGGCCCGAAGGATCTACCGTTCATCGTGAATTCGTCTGGGGATTCGGCGATCACATTGACCTCGCCCTTGGCGAACGCTACCGCATCGCTCAGCGGCTCAAACCTTGCGAGATCGGCAAGCGAGTTTATCCTCTTTGAGGTTAGGCCTGTCTCGCCGTGTATGGAGTCGGGAAGGCGTATCAGGTGCGAGGGGTCGTTGGTTACGTTTCCGTCTATTCTGTCGCTCTGCGAGATTGCCTGCTTCGAGAGAGTGAGCTTCCAGAAGGCCGCCTTGTTCTTTATGTATACCATGTCCCAGTTGCCGCTTTTTATCCCCATGGCAATGAGGGCACGCTTTGAGTGCAGGTTTGCGGCTTCTTTCCTGTCGATGCCCATTGATGCTAGTTCCTCCGGGCTCTTCTCAAGAAGTGATACTGTGCCCCTGGCGAGCCTGCCTTTCCAGCCCTTGTCAGTGGGTTTCGGGCCTATCAGCCTTACGCCGCGCTGTCCCATCGTCGGAAAGAGCAGCTCTATGTCAAGCCCATTTCCGGCAATGTAGTCGCTTATCTGTTTCCTTTCCGCTGCGCCGAGGCCCAGTACGGATTCCTTTTTTATGTGGATGTGGTATCCACGGTTGCCGCTAAAGTTTATCCCAAGTTCCTTCTCGGTGAAGCCGAAGTCTCGCATCAGGAAATCCTCGGCGAGCTTTATGGTCTCTGCCTTGACGGAATCGAGGCAGATGCCGCATACCCAGGATCTTCCGTGGACAGACTGGCACGGAAGCTTCATGTCAGTTGCGTCTAGATCAAAGACAAGCTCGGAACCGAGAAGCCCTTTGGTCTCCATGGGCCTTGAGGATGGCCGCGCATAGTAGGCAGAGGAATAGGAGACATATGGCGGACCTTTCTCGGTGAGGTAGGCATTTAGGTCAGATGGGCTCTGGAAGGAGAGATGCCTGTACATTATCTTCCGCTCGAACGTGCCTACGCCGAATTCCCTGGACTCAGTTTTGTATGGTGCGATAGCTGCCGAGGCATAGTATTCTCGGATAAGTGAGGTAATAGTCTGATGGTCGTGCTGTGTGTCCATCCCATCCCTAGCAGTTTATAGTTTTGTCTTTAGAATATATATCATTAGGTGGTATTGCGCAGTCCGATTCAGACGAGGTCAAGCAAGCAATAATAGTAAGGAAGGACCTTAGGATGGAAACAGGAAAGCTGGCAGCGCAGGTGGCCCATGCCTCCCTTATGAGCTACTTCAATGCAGAAAAGCAGAACAATGGAGTAGCGCGCAGATGGCTTGACACCGGAGAGAAAAAGATAGTCTTGAAGGTGGACAGCGAAGACGCGCTGCGGAAGCTTAATGCAGCATTCAAATACAAGGGAATACCATGCGCCCTTGTAACCGACGCGGGGCTCACGCAGCTTCCTCCGGGGACCGTCACAGCGCTTGGAGTAGGGCCTTGGATCTCCTCCGAAATGAATGCAATAACCTCGGCGCTCAAGCTCCTTTGAGGAGGAAATGGCAACAAGAGGATGGAGAATGAACAGTGAGATAATTTACTTATACATGTATGACATAGGGGACCCGGTCAGCGCTGCAGAGCTCGATGGGCTCTTCAGGAACCAGGAGGATTTTTCCAAGTACGAGTTCAGGCGGCCTGAGCCTGAAGAGATAGCGACGTTCGACGTACCACACATATTCAACCTCAAGGATGAGGTCCTTGCAGTGGGAGAAGCACAGCACAGGTTCAAGGTGCAGGTTGCGGTATACACGTTCGGAAGCTTCTCGATAAGGATAAGGTACCAGATAGAGGGAGGGCCGCACTCGCAGCTCGTTAAGATAACTTTTGACCCAAAGATAAACGAGTTCGTAAGAGAGATTGTTTCCAGATCCAAGAAGAAGATAGAGGCGGCGCTCATGAAGATACGCGCGGTGAAAATAAGCGCCACCATGGAGACCTACAGATTCTATTACATCGAGGGGGAGAAGAACCAGATACTTCCAAAGGCCAGGAAGATGATTGCCGGGCTTCTTGTCGACGAGAAGGATGCAGACACGCTGGAAGAAGAATACATAGAGTATATACTTGGAAAGAGCATCTCGTATGACTCCGGCAGCATCCTTTTTGTGGGATGGGAGAGCGCAGTGATGATAGACAAGGAGTACCAGCACGAGCAGGAGCTCCTCATAGCCGAGATATCGAACCTCCAGTTGCTAGAGATGCGGATATACCATGCAGTGCTTGCGAAGGAGCTCGATACAGCAAGCAGGTCGATGCGCAGGATAGGTGTTGGCTCGGCGTCAGTGCTGCGGAAGGCCGATACCTCGCAGATAAACAGGTCGCTGGGGAGCGTTTATGACAACACGCGTGCCGTCCTGAATAACATAAACGATACGGTATTCGGATTCGGGGAGTGGTATCTTGCGAGGGTTTATTCGCTCTTCTCCTCAGTATTCAAATTGGACACGCTGAAGGTCTCCATGGAACGGGACCTTGAAGCCATAGACAACGAGAGGAAATTTGTCTCCGACATGGAAGTCTCGAGGCACGAGTCTTTCCTTGAGCTGCTGGTGGTGTTCCTCATAGTCGTGGAGATAGTGCTGGAGCTGCTCTTCCTGGCCAAAGGCTGACCCGGAGGTCATCTCCTGCTGGAGTCGCGGAAGCCTGCCGAGTCAAGCCCGGATTTTACAGAGGGTATATCCTCTGCGGAAACCAGGAGGGAGTCTGATGCATATCCGGTCACCATGAAGGCCCGCCTGCGGCCTTTGGATATGGAAAGCCATATTTCAGCTGCGGCCTTCCTTGCGGAAGGGTCGTCTCCGCATTTTATCTCCACCAGTACATACTTTTCAGGCAGGATTTCCTTTGTCTTAAGATGCCGTGCTTCCTCCTCCTTAGTTAAGACAGTCACATTCCCTTCCGAGAGTATCACCGCAAGGTGATTCCCCATGGAAGGGGCCGCTTCGGCTCTTGCACATATGTAGTCTCCGCTGTTTATCACATAGGTGCCTCTACCCTTGGCTCCTTCCTTCTTCTGCGGCGTTCTGCTAAGGTTGCCAAGAAAAGAGAGCGGACTGCTTTCTTTTCTGGGTTCTTTTGTGGCTTCCATTTAAGGCTGTCTGTTATGGTGTAGTGAAAGTATAAATCTCTTATCTGGCATTATTCCTTGTGATTTAATGGCAGCAGGAGAGCAGCAGGCGGACATTGAGAAGCTTCTGAAGGATTACCAGATGCTACAGGAGCAGATAAGGAGCGTAGGCATGCAGGTGGAGCAGCTTCAGGCACAGAAGCTCGACATGGAAAGGGCCAATGAGGAACTCGGCAAATCGACAGGCAAGATCTACATAAGCGTAGGCGGAGTCATAGTTGAGACGACAAAGGAGAAGGCCATCGCAGATATATCAGACAGGGCATCGCTGACAAATGCAAGGCTCCAGTCTGCAAACAAGACTTATACGGAGATGCGCAGCAGGGAGAAGCAGCTCAACGAAAAGATAACAGCGTTGTACAGAGGTTCCGGTGCGGGTACCTGAAAGGAGATACTTTCTACTGAAAATGGACCAGCCTCTCTTCAGTAAAGGAGCTGATCCAGATTCTCGGTGCTTATGAGCATTATGCTGTTGGAGGATATTGCCATCCTGAGCATCTGCTCCTCTTCGCCGTAGGAGACATACAGCTTGTCTAGGAATTGCATCATTGTCTCGTTGTCTATAAAAGCGATGTATGCCTGTGTCTTGGGCCCGGCGCGCATGGGCTTTAGTGATGAGGCCTTGGAGTATATGTAGATGTAGCGCAGCTTGCCCTTGTTCGTCATTATCATGTCTGCAGCAGTGCCCGTGTCCAATTCGGTGAAGAGTATGGCATTCTTTACCGAGAAGTCGCGGAGTTTCCTGAATACAATAAGATACTCTATGTCATGGTGGGTCTCTGTGGACCATTTCTTAGGCATGAAGTAGGGAGAGATGACGTCCAGCTTGTCCTCGTTTGCCAGCTTGTAGAGTATCTCTGCCGTGTTTTCCATGGTTATCATTATTGGCATGTTCTTGTACCTGACGTTTGAGCTGATCCCAAGCTTTATCTCTTCGGCTGTAAGCGGCATGTGGCTCCACCCGAACCTCTCGTTCATGGTATCGAACAGGTTTATTATCGATGGGGCGGAGGTTTTTACCTCGAATTTGCTGGTCGGTGGGAATGTAGGCACGTCTATAAAGTAATCGTCCCTGTTTGGTGCCTTTGCTATTATATTGAATAGGATAATGGCAATTGCGGCTACTGCAAATTCTATGTATATCGGAGGTATTCCTGAGGTTATAGGCTTGCTATAGTAGTAGAAGTATGAATAATTTCCGCCCAGTAACGAGACAGTGAGCGTCTGGTTACCATAAGGCAGGGCTGTCCCTTGCGGAAGGGTATAGTTTATTATGCCGTTGTTTAGCGTCTGCGTCTGGGGATACTGGCCGTTGAGCGAGATGGTGTAGCGTATGTTGGAGACAGTGGTGTTTGCATCAGTGACCTCAAGGGTGAATGTGCCATTTTTGAAGTCTGCATTTAGCGGGGTTACGGTGAAATACGGGATGTCTATGAGTGCGTTGTCGTAGACCTTGCTGTTTATGTCTGCAAGCGAGACCACATAGTATCCTGGAGCAAGAGTAAATGAATGGTAGATAACAACCCCAAGGGAGGTATTGAAGAAGCCTATAGGCACAGAATAAATGTAGTCAAGGTTGCTGTTGTACAGCTCCAGATGGAAGAGAAGCGCATTCTTTGAAAAGTTGCCTATCTGGGCGTTTAGCTGCTGCAGCTGCGTATTTGATATGTATATGGAGATGGGCACGCTGACGCCTTCGGGGACTATGCCTGGCATGCCTAGCGTGCCGTTCGTCCGGAGGTTGACTGAGAATGGCAGTTCCTGTGTGGTTGCATAAGTACCGTTTGTTGCCCTGATAGTCAAAAGCGGATACGTATCATTTATTAGGGAGCCGGAGGAGTTCGAGGGGATTGGGACTTTCGTCGTGAATATTGCGTAGCTGCCAGTATCGCCTGGGAGCAGGTATCTGTAGCTGCTGGATATTTTCGGTATCCAGAACCTGTTTGAGATGGCAAACGCGATGTCGTGTGCCAGGTATTCGGGCCCTGACCATGCTGAAGAAGGATACCCGCTAAATGCAATAATAGTCCCGTTGGCATAGCGCGTATATGAGATAGGCCCGAACGAGGTACCGTTTGTGAATGAGAACGAGGGGTTCCTGAAATAGAATGTGTTTGACGGGACATAGCCACTGGTGCCAGACTGGTTGAGCCTTGCCGAGCCCAACGCAGATATGGTTTCTGGAGAGCTGATGTAGTTTATCCCGTTCTGTATTGATCTGGAGAAGTTTTCTCCAGCATATATTATAGTGTCGCCCTTCCGCATAAGGGAGAGTATGTCGGAATTTGAATACGAGCCGCTCGTGCCAGAATAAGGAAGCAGCTGGGAGGGAATCAGGCCTGAGGGAATTATGATGACCGAGTTCGCAGGCAGGCTTGGAACTGCACTCAAGTTAACATAATTCAGGCTTGACTGGTTGAGTATTATGCCGTATTGGTAGAGATAGTCTTCTAGGTAGGAGTAAGTCATCGATTCATTCAGGCATCTGAAACAGGAGAAGCCCGTGTTTACAAAGAACATCCTTTCGAGTGGGTTTGAGACATAGACAGAGACCGAGGCGTTCTCGTATAGCGCGTTTGAATACTGGTAGTTGAAGGAGGCGTATTCGACATAGTAGTTTGAATTGTTGTAGCTCAGTACACCTGAATGGGTTATCCGCGCTGCGCCGCTGAGCCTGCCCTGCACGAGACTTTGTTCCAGGCGGTATTTTGCCAGTATCGCGTTTTCCGCGGTTGTCGTATATAGGACAATAGCAGTAATGGAAATTGTTATGAGTAGCACCAATGCAATTCCCATAAGAGCCAGTCTTGAGAGTGCCATTCCTAACCTTCCCTGACAGCTTTCTCCTTGCCCGCAAAGTGCTTGTCTACAAATGCCTGGATAGCCCTTGAAAGGGCATTAGTATTGTCATTAACCCTCTTCTTCATAGAATATATGCGCATGTACCTAAACTTCTTTTTAACATCTATCTTGTATTCCAATATAACACCTAGCTCTTGAGTTCCAGGTAGCCCATTGAGACCATTTTGTCGAGTATCTCCTCGGCGCGCGGGGCATTTATTCCGTACGTCTTTGCGAACTCGTTCACGTCTATAGTGTTGTTGTGCACGTCAAGCCAGTCTTGAACCATTATCATTAGGGATTCGTCGGAATACTTCTGGAGCTTCTTTAGCTCCTCCGAGAGCCTTTTGGTTTCCTGGCTTAACTGCTCCGCCTGCACAGTAAGGTTCCTGTTTGACGCGGAGAGCTCAAGGTTGAGCCTCTTTAGCGCCCTGTATTCACTCAGCGTGGTATTGTATTGGTTGAACAGGGTGCTGTACTGTTGGGATAGTCCCTTCAGTAGAGGATCCATCACCGAATCAAGATACTGAAATACCTTGCCCTGGTCAAGAATTATCTGTGCACTGAGCAGCGCAGCTAACGAGGCAATGTCCTTCATTATCTGTGCACGCCTCATAATGTCGCTCAGCTCTGATGGTATCGAGTAGGAAACCGAGAGCTCGCCCTCCTTTATCTCTATCACGTAAAAAAGGTAGGGCATCTTCTTTATGTTCCTGCTCTCGACTCTTGCTATTGAGAGCAGGCCGTTTTCTAGGCTCGAGGCGTAGAACGGAATGCCCTGCACCTTTGAATTTATCTCTTGCAGCGATGCAGATAGCCTTGCCGGGAAGGAGATTCTCTCCATTTTTGGAGTCGCAGCCGATTCTTCTGCCAACTAATCACTCAGTTTATGGATGATTAAGTTTATTTAGCCTTTCTACGCCTCTTTAGGGCCGGGGGAGGGTTAGATAGGCCTTTTGCGGGTTTTGGGCTTATGTCCTTTAGCTCTGGAGTGTAGCTTAGGAGTGAGAGCAAGTATAAGAAGACCATTAGGCCGAGGCCCACAACTATAGAGACAACGGTCTTGGCGATTATTGCCCCAAAAAGCACGAAGAGGAATCCGAGCACGAGATAGGTTCTCTGCCTGCCCAGATATTTCTTCCTCTGCTTCTTGTAGGTCGGATAGCAGGACTTGCATACGACTATGGAGTTGTTCCTGGGCGGAATCCTGAGTATAGTCCTGTTGAACCACCTTAGTGCGGAAAGAACCCTGTCTTCCTTGACCTCAACGCCTTCCCGCTCCTCCCCGCATATTATGCAATAGCTTTCGCGCATTTACTCGACCTCTAGCTTTACCACCTTGCCGAAGGTGCTTTGTATCCGTTCCTCGTCAAGGACATTGAAGACCTCTGCAATTGTTGCATCGTCTATGCCAACCCTGCGCAGTATGTTAGTAACATCGTACTGCCTGAGCCCCAGCTTCTGGAGCATGTCGACAAATAAGACCACATTGATATGCCTGTGCATCTTGTTGAGGTTGTTTATTATGCCCTGGGCAGACGCATCCGTAAGCCCAAGCGAGGTAAGCATCTTCTTTAGAGCTATTCCAGACACTATGAAGCTTCCTGGCATGTTTTCATCGTTGGTAAGTGAATATTCTTGATATCAGGGTATCGGAGATACCTATGTTCCTCAGGAAGGAGACTGTGGCGTCTCTGGCAACCCCTTCGGCAGACATCATGGAGACCAGCTGCTTTATGTCTATTACCCTGCTCTGGTCGCCGATCTTCTTGAATATACCCAGTATTGAATCCGAATTGAGCCCATTCTCCACAAGCCTGGAGTTCAGGGTTATTCTGTCGAACGAGTACTCTTTCTTGACATTTGGATCGGACATCTCTGCAGGTTGGAGTATCTCAGTAAGGGTTATAGTGTAAGTATCGAGAGGAAGCTCGCCGACGACGCTTTCCAGCAGGAAGACGTTTGGGAACTTCACAGAGGTATTGAACGACATGTCGACTGCAGCCTGCCCTACGCCAAGCTTGGTTATCTCCGACCGTATGAAATCAGAGAAGTTGAGCGAGCCCTGTAAGTACTGCATGAACCGCTCGAACCTTATCCTAAGCATTATGGTCGTGCCAACGTTTGAGAAGATGGCCTCATTGATGTCGGTAGGGTTCTGTGAGGCGACTATCAGCCCGAATGAGTACTTCCTTCCCTCGCGTATTATTGTTACGGCGTCGCTTCTCTCGTCGCTTGCCACCTTCCATGCCTCGTCAAGAGTTACTATGGTGCGCAGGCCTGCGCTGGGGCTCCACTTTTCCATGCGCATCTTCTCCTTTAGCGTCTGGAGTATGAATAGCGCAGCCAGGGCCCTGAAGCGCTCATCAGGCAGGCTGGAAAGATCCAGATCTACAAGACCAGAGGATGCAAGCTTGCCGACATCTATTGTACTCTTGTTTGCGAAGTAGTCCTCGCCTTCCCTTGAGAACTGCCTGAGGCGGTATATTGCATTTTCAAGCTCCGCGGGATACGCGTATGTGCCGTCAGTCTGTTTTTCTTCGAGTAGGCTTACAACATCCTTCAGTGTCGGAGCCTCGCTGTCTGGAGGAGGAATCATGGAGAGCACAAAGCCGGCATTGACATACGCCTGTTCTACAGCCTCCTCAGTAAGCCTTCGCTGCTCGGGGTATTCGCCTATGTCAGTGAGTATCTCTAGCGAGTTCATTACCTGTTTCGTCCGGTCTATTGGCTTCATTCCTGACAGGTCCATTATGTTCATGTAGTCTCCTTTCGAGAATGAGACCACCTTTCCGCCGCTTTGCCTGACCCATGAGATATATTCTCCTGCCCAGTCGATTATTATGGCATTCGTGTTCCAGACATAGCTGGCTCTTGTAAGAAACGTTTTGACAAAGAAGCTCTTTCCGGAACCAGTTATTCCGACTACGCTTATGTGCGGGTTGGTTAGGGAGGCGTATGACCAAGTGAAGGGTATGCTGAACAGCTTGGTTATGCCAACGAATATGGAGTTTGTAGGATCATTGAGAAGAAATTCGTATGGCGGCTCAGGAGGCCTTGTGATAAATGTTCTTTTTGCGAGCTCATTGCTCATGAGGTTCTGTATTCTCAGAAGGCCCATGGGAATAATTGTCAGTAAAGGTCTAAAAGCCCTTGTGCCCGAAGAGACGGAATCATCGGCATAGGAGAGTTAGTGCCGGACAGATTAAAGTAAGGAAGAGACAAGGAAGGCCAGCTTAGGCCTGCCTTAAGGATACGGCTGTCGCCCTGATACGCATCAAGGCGCAGTGTACGATGACTTCCACGAGGTCGTGAATACCACGCCGCTTGGAGCCCCGTTGTATTGGCTTCCGCCATAGTCGTTTGCATTGCCGTTTAGCTGCCACCAGGCGACAAGGTTGTTCAGGACTATTGGCACTCCGCCAATGCCACTTGTATACATCGCCTGTATCTGGTTTGCCGAGAGTGAGGAATTGTAGAGCTGCACACTGGAGATAAGCCCATTGAAGCCTGCCGAGCCACCGAATCCCTCATTGCCTATCGCGGCCTGTGGGTTAGGGGTGAATCCGGTTGCAGTACCTGTAGCTGCCTGCGCCCCGTTTACGTAAAGCGTTCCGGCGCCAGTGGATCCACTGTAAGAGAAAGCGATGAAGCTCCATGTATCGAAGAGGTTTGATATTGAGGAATCTGCCACACCCGCCTGACCGAATGATGATGCGCTCTGGAGGCCTATGAAATTGCCTGCGCCCGAGCCGAAGCCGAATGCACCTCCTGAAGACGAACCTCTTTGCAGGTACATCCAGAAGGTTATGGTCACGCTGTTGGACGATGTTGGCGACGTGGGAAGGCTGTTAATCGTTATTGCCTGCGAGCCTCCTGAAAACTTTGCCACATCCTGAGGGAGTTCTCCGTTGCAGGTACCTTCAGTGTTTATGAAGGCAGTTGTTCCGGGGCCCTGAGGCCTGTATACCTGGCATGCGCCAGCAGGTATCGTTGGGGCAAGACTTGACGAATTGAAGAAGCCCAATTCGAAGAGAGCGCCAAGGACAACCGCTATTATCAGGATAGCCCACCCATACGTCATCAGATACTCCATTGCACTTTGGAGCTTGAATGTCGCCATGTAAATCGAGTATATATGAAAAGGAAAGGTTTATAATTATAAGTATGGTGCGACGGCGCGGAATCCTCAGTGTTTTTATGTGGCAGTATTAGAATAAGAATGCTGGCCATGTTTGCGTGGGAAGGGATCTTCAGTTAATTTCGTCGGGAATTATGAGCGAATTCATCCGGGTGTGATGTGGAGCATGCAAGACCTGCTTGAATGTCGCACTGCAGCTGCAGGTCAAGGCGCAGTGTACGAGGACTTCCACGAGGTCGTGAATACCACGCCGCCTGGAGCCCCGTTGTACTGGCTTCCGCCATAGTCGTTTGCATTGCCGTTCAGCGGCCACCAGGCGACAAGGTTGTTCAGGACTATCGGCACTCCGCCAATGCCACTTGTATACATCGCCTGTATCTGGTTTGCCGAGAGTGTGGAATTGTAAAGCTGCACATTGGAGATAAGCCCATTGAAGCCTACCGAGCCACCGGGTTCCCTATTGCCTATAGCGGCCGCTTGGTTAGGGGTGAAGTAAGTTGCGGCCCCTGTCGCGGCCTGCGCTCCGTTTACGTAAAGCGTTCCGGTGCCAGTGGATCCATTGTAAGAGAAAGCGATGAAGCTCCATGTATCGAAGAGGTTTGATGTTGAGGAATCTGCCACGAACACCTGACCGAATGATGATGCGCTCTGGAGGCCTATATAAGGAAGGGAAAGGATGGTGTGTTTGGTGAAGCCGAATGCGTCTCCTGAAGACGAACCTCTTTGCAGGTACATCCAGAAGGTTATGGTCACATCGTTGTTGGGCGATGTTGGCGATGTGGGAAGGCCGCTAATCGTTATTGCCTGCGAGCCTCCTGAAAACTTTGCCACATCCTGAGGGAGTTCTCCGTTGCAGGTGCCTTCGGTGTTTATGAAGGCAGTTGTTCCGGGGCCTTGAGGTCTGTATACCTGGCATGCGCCAGCAGGTATCGTTGGAGCAAGACTTGACGAATTGAAGAAGCCCAATTCAAACAAAGCCCCAAGAACAACCGCAATGATGAGTATGGCCCATCCGTAGGTCATCAGGTATTCCATTGCACTTTGGAGCTTGAATGCCGCCATGTAAATTGAGTATGTATGAAAAGGGAAGGTTTATACTTATAAGTATGGCGCAGAATCACTCAGTGTTTTTATGTGGCAGTATTAGAATAAGAATGCTGGCCATGTTTGCGTGGGAAGGGATCTTCAGTTAATTCCGTCGGGAATTATA
>DAHXKV010000010.1 GCA_027366155.1 Microcaldota archaeon | reverse complement strand
AGCCTTTTCATGGAAATTCATGGCAGGTGAATAACATGGCAAAAACTTATTTGGACATAGTAAAATACATGGTAGAGGCAAGGTTCAACATCAACGGGATGGTGGACAAGCCTGACATAATAGGCGCTGTTTTCGGACAGACCGAAGGCCTTCTTGGCGACGATCTCGATTTGAGGGAACTGCAGAAGGGCGGGAAGATAGGACGCATAGAGATAGAGCTCTCACAGACACAAGGCAGGAGCTTTGGAAAACTGCTTCTTCCTGCGTCTTTGGACCGCATAGAAACATGCATACTAGCGGCAGCGATAGAATCTGTTGACCGCGTAGGCCCGTATGAGGCCGATTTCAAGGTTGACAAGGTAGAGGATACGAGGTCAGAGAAGAGAAGGAAGATACTCGACAGGGCAAAGGTCCTCGTCAAGCAGCTTCTCAATACCGACATACCTGACAGCAGGGAGCTATCCGAGCTGGTTCAGTCTGAAGTAAGGATCAGCGAAATCTCCACCTTCGGACCTGATAACCTTCCGGCAGGCCCAGATATCGGGAAGTCTCCCGAGGTTGTCATAGTCGAAGGAAGGGCAGACGTCCTCAATCTTCTAAGAAACGATGTCACCAACGCAATAGCCATAGGCGGGGCGTCGCAGGTCTCCAAGACCATAATAGATCTCTGCAGGGAGAAGGAAACCACAGTCTTCCTTGACGGCGACCGCGGCGGAGACCTGATACTCAGGAATCTTGTCAGCGTCGCTGAAGTTGACTTCGTCTGCAGGGCTCCTGACGGCAAGGAAGTCGAAGACCTCACGAGAAAGGAGATTATAAAATCAATGAGGGCAAAGGTGCCTCTTGACCAGTATCAGGGAAGTTCCCGCGGAAGGTTCCAGATGCCGCAGACCAGTCCTGCATTCCATTCCCAGGGGACAGGAGGTCCTAGGCAGGACCGCGAACGCTACCAGAACCTCGGCGACACTCCCGAAGAACCAGCGACGCATTCACAGCAGCATTACGGCCAGCTGAAACCAAGGGAGAGGAGTTATCCGGAGCCGCAGCTACAGCCCGCAGCAAAGCAGGAGGAGCCGAAGCCTGTCCAGCCGCCTTCCCCTCCACCCGCACCTGCAACACAGGAGATCTTTTCCGGATCGCAGAATGCAAAAGCAAAGCCTGTTCTAGAGAGCATGTTTTACACGCAATTGGGGCAGAGCCTTGAAGAGCTTTCAGGCACGCTCAGGAGCAGGCTCTATGATGCATCAGGAAACATGATAAAGGAGATGCCCATAAGGGAACTCCTTCAGGCCGTCCAGTCATCTGCCGAATGCTACGCAATAGTGCTTGACGGAGTAATAACTCAGAGGCTTGTTGATCTCTCACTGCAGAAAGGCATAAGGGCCATCTACGGAGTCAGGGCCAATCAGATGCAGCGCAAGCATCCTGACATAACCTTGTATACCAAGGAAGGAGGAAAGATCGATTAAATATACAGGCTCAGGCAGCCAAGCCGCTTATATGTTTGTCACTTGAAGCTCTGTATTGCAGCTGGGGCATATGCCTCCGCTGTCAGATCCTTCCAATGGGAGCTTGCATGACGAACAGTAGTATGCAGAGCAGCCGTCGCAGTAGAAAGAAACCTTTCCGTTCAGCACCTTTCCGCATGAATTGCATTTTATTTCCTGCATTGCCATGGTTTAATATTGCCAGAAAAGGCTAAAAATGGTTGCATGGCTAAAAGTACATCAGAGGCATGCATGCCTGCAAGGTCGTGCAAAACAGCAGACAGATGCGCATGCATAAAAAAGGAGGCATAGTCTAATGGTAGGACGGCGCCTTTACACGGCGTAGGCCTGGGTTCGATTCCCTGTG
>DAHXKV010000006.1 GCA_027366155.1 Microcaldota archaeon | reverse complement strand
TGTAATGGAACGCTTTAGGGGGAAGATCTTGTTGGGTGCGCTGGTTTTATTGGTAGTGCTTACTGCAGTTTTGTTATTTACATTGGCCTGAAGCTCCTGGTAAGAGACATTCATGAGCCCCTCAGTGTATTCTCTTTCGTTATCTGCGACAAAAACCCTGTAGCTTCCTTTACCTATGGTAACGTTGCGCATTGAAAAACTGGCAAGGCCCTGGTGCAATCCTTGTCCTTCCAGTATCCATAAGTAAGCCAATGTAAATAACAAAACTGCAGTAAGCACTACCAATAAAACCAGCGCACCAAACAAGATCTTCCCCCTAAAGCGTTCCATTACGAATGCGACTCTTTGTTTTTATCAACGTTTCTCTGTTGCATAGATACATCACCGCATGCCCCTATGCGAATCGAAACAAATGCCATTCCCGTTGGAGTAGGTGATAATCTGAGTTCAACTTACTCTATCTTTCCGCTAATAAACTGGGCTAACATCGGATCGGATATGAAATATCTATCTTTTTCGTTTTTTTCTACATAACCGAGCTTATTAAGCGTATTTAGATGATTTGAAAGTACAGCATTGCTAAAACCTGTTGAATCTAATAAGTCAACAAATCGCATTGGTTCTTTTGATAGACCCTTTAGAATTGCAAGCAGCCTTGGTGAACCTATCCCTAATTCTGCTATGCTTTTAAGTTCTTGGGATATTATCTTTTTTGCTTCTTTTATGGTTTCAGTTAACGCAGAGTTTGGATTTTTTATGTGTGAATAGTTATAACCGAAGAGCGTAAGCCACCCAGGAAGGCCATCTAGATGCTCTTCTATGTTTACCGCTGATTTGTCATCTAAATCTAGGCCTATTTCTTTTGTACCTGCCTTAAGGAAACTTATACTAGTTGATGATCCCCATCTTTTTATTTCCATTTTTGTTATGGCCCTTCCATATAATGGGCTCTGTGCTCCTGGATCTATTATTGATTTCATAACACCTATCATTGAACCTGTTATTATGAAAGTAATATTCTCGTAGTAATAATCATAAAGATGGGCGAGTAGCATAACTACTTTTTTAGGATTTTTAAGCCATTGCGCCTCGTCTATTAAAACAAAAAAATGTTTAGTTTTTTTGATTGCAGAGTTTAGATTTTTTGTAGAAAGATTTTTCTTGTAGTCTATTTCTAGATTAATTGGAAGATGGGGGACTTTAATTCCAGCTTTTATGCTAATTGATCCTTCCTTTGCAAGTGCATCATTCAATCCTTTTACAAAATTATTATTTTCTCTCGCGTCTAAAATAACTGCCTTTTGTTTAAGTTTAGTTATAGCACATTCCGCCAAGGAAGTCTTACCGATTCGTCTAGGCCCTAATAAGATTACCCAATTCTTCTCGCTTAGATAATCAACAAGGTTCTCCAATTCCTTTTCTCTGCCATATAAAAAATGTGGGTCTGATTTAGGTTTCGTATCGAACAGTTTCATATTATGACCACCAATGTGTCGTCTTTACTAAATGTATACACTATCTAATTAATAAATCCTTCTTACACCCCGATACTAAGTATACCCCTATACTAAGTATAATCAGGGTTAGCTTGCATTCCTGTCGTAGGTTTGTCTAGGATAATCCCGTTGGAGTGAGTTGAACACTCAACCTGCCGGTATCTTCCTTGGAAACTTGTCTCCAAGATTACAGGCTACAGCCGGCCGCTCTGCCATTGAGCTACAACGGGTAACTTTGATTTTGCATCGCCACTTATTTATATCTTGGGTTGCCTTCCGGGTAACTCTCCGTGTTGCAACTCTCAACCTGCAGACGCCTTTCCTTGACCCTTATTTATATTTTTGCATCTATTTAACAAGGTGAGAGGCATTGCGCCTGCGCGATGATGTACACGCAACAGGGGAAACCCGGATGAACCCTAAAAAAAAATCAGTCTTCAACAAGGATGAAAAGAACATAGAACCTACTTATGAGGAGCAGCAGGCATCCAAGAAAAGGGAGCGATTGCTCGTTCCCCTAAGCCTATACTACCTGAAAGACCTTGCAATAGAGTTTGTGAACGGGAAGAACTTTCCAGACTCTCTCCTCTCGGCATTCGCAATGGTAAGCATAGCAATAGCCTTTCCATTCTATCCCGTACCAATACTTCTTCTCCTTACTGCTGCAGTATTCATCCTCTCAAGACTGCATCCTTTCGCAGGACTCATGGCCCTGCTCTTCCTGACGTTTCCCATGTTTGTATACCAGGCGCCCCTGTTGGCATGGCTATACCTGTTTTTTGTCTCGGCAGCTCTCTATTTCGGGTTCAAGCACTCGAACACTATCACCGTGGCATATTCCCTCATGGTGATCCCATTCTCTTATCTGGGATTAGCCCTAGAAATACCCGTATTCATAATGGGCATACTCTACCTCGGACTAAAGAGGGGCGTGATTATGACTGTGCTCGCGCTCGTATTCATCCAAATGATCTCCGGGCTCACCGGAATTCATTCCCTCGCCCCAATATCATACAATCCGCAAGGATTCCAGAGTGCTATAGGGAACCCGTCGTTCCTCGCCCTCATGACTCCATCTTCAAAAGCTACAACGCTCCAGGGATTCGCAGGAGCGCTCCAGTCCTCCTTCTCCCGCTTTTTCAGCTTCAGCCTGGCTGGCAACATAATAAATGCGATCTATGCTTCCGCAGCTGCATTTATGTACGGCATAGAGTACACGTTTATCCAGATAGTCGTTTGGCTTATTGTAGTCTTCACCATAAGCAGATACGTTGTGAAGAGCAGATCCCCGTATAAGGGCACCGGGGCAAGTTTTTTCGCGGTGGCAATCCTTGCTGCATATGCAGGGCTAAACTACGTTACAGGGTTCAAATTTAACCCTGCAATGCTGGTGGGATTCCTGATAACCCCTCTGATTATCTTCGTACTGGAAGTTAACGATGTGAACATAGTCCGGGCACTAGAGGTAATGAAGAAAGACTTCCTGGGAAAATTTGGGGAAGGGTTTGAGGAGCTCACTGCCGGAACCCACGAGACTCTCAAGGAAATAGCAAATTACACCGAGACAAAGAAGGAACTCTCCGAAGCGATACTCGAGCCGATAGAGCACAAGGAGATGGTAGGCGCCTACAACATAAAGCCTGCAAAAGGCATCCTCCTCTTCGGCCCTCCTGGAACCGGGAAGACCATGATGATGCGCGCGCTGTCCAACGAGATACGCGCGAAATTCTTCTATGTAAAAACCTCTGCAATACTCTCCCCACACTCTGGGGAGAGCTCCGCCCTTCTCTCCAACATATTTGTCATGGTAAGGAAGAACGCTCCTGCAGTCCTATTTTTCGATGAGATAGACGGCATAGCTACGAAGCGCGAAGCCCAGTCGGAGACAAGCTCGAGACAGCTGCTCTCAGTCCTCCTCTCCGAAATGGACGGCTTCCAGAAGCTGGAGGGGGTCGTAGTGGTCGGCTCCACAAACGTGCCCCATCTACTGGACCCTAGCATAATGCGCCCCGGGAGGTTCGACAAGATAATCTACATTCCGCTTCCTGACCGTGCCGCAAGGGTAGAGGTATTCAAGCATTATTCTAAAAAATATCCTATGGTCTCAGAGATAGACTTCGAGAAGCTCGCGCTCCTGACCGAGAGGTTCTCCAATGCCGACATAGCAAACGTCTATTCCGAAGCGGCGAGGCAGGTGGCCGACGAAGCGCTGGGCAAATCCAAGATACTGAAGATAGACACTGACGACCTGACAAAAGTGATAAAGGCGATAAAGCCCTCGACCTCGATAAGCCAGCTTGCAGAATACGATAAGTTCAAGACGGACTACGGGAGAAGGCTGCTTACTGAAAACAAGGAGAAGGAAAAAGACTCTGTCTCGGTTGACGATGTGGTGGGGCTATCTGAAGCAAAGAAGACACTATACGAAGCGATGGAAATCCCAATATTGCATCCCTCGCTAGCGAAGGAGTACGACATAAAAGGCATAAGCGGGATTCTCCTCTTCGGCCCCCCGGGAACCGGGAAGACCATGATGATGAAAGCAGTCTCCAGCGAGATAGGTGAATACAAGATGTTCTCCATCTCCGGCTCAGACCTTGTAAAGGAAGGATACGAAAAAGCAACGGCAACTATAAACGAGCTCTTTAACAGGGCAAGGGAGAACATACCATCGGTAATTGTCATAGACGAGATCGACTCGCTGATTCCCAAGCGCGACAGCAATGCCTCATTTGATGTTAGGATAACTGCAGAATTCTTGCGCGAATTTGACACAATCAAGGAGGCTGGAGGGGTGCTTATCGTAGGCACCACTAATCGTCCCGATCAGATAGACCCGGCGATGCTGAGGCCAGGCAGGCTCAGCAAGCTAGTTTTTGTGGGTCCCCCCGGCAAGGCCGAGCGTTCCATAATGTTCCAGAACTGCCTCAAAAAAGTCCTGTGCGAAGGGCTCGACTTCGGAAAACTAGCAGAAATGACCCAGGGGTATACAGGGGCAGACATCGAAGGCATATGCAACGATGCGAAGACGCAGGCGTTGGAACAACGGCTGAATGGAAGTGAAAGGAGCCCTGTTACGATGAACATGCTCACTGCAATAATAAAAGGAAAGAAACCATCCGCTCCTGAGTCTTCAATGGGCAGGTACCAGACATTCATGTACCTGCACTGAGGCGTGCAGTTTCGGGAGTCTACCTGCCTGATTTCAGGTACAGGTAAACAAGCAACGCAACTATCAGCACCACGATCAACACATATATGATGCTGCTGTAGCTGCGGTAAACCGAAGAGATGTATGTGTTTACCTCCTGCTGCAGCGACTCTGTAGTTACAAAAGAGAACGAGAACTGGGAGAGTGGCTCCCCTGAAAACCAGGAGAACTCGGTATCATTCGAATACGTGCCAATGTAGCTGGGGGTAGGCGAGTCTGGAACCGGATATATATTCATTATCTGGGAGCCATTAGGCACTATTATATTGAGCCTCGCGATCGATGGGAGCGCCTCCCCGTTTCCCGTGTTCTCAAAGTTAAACACGCTGTCATTGAACGTGTACTTAAATTTTCTAGGAGCTGTGTTAGATACCGTTGTCACGTTGTTTATATAATAACTCATTGTTAGGGTTGCAGTGCCACCCTGGTAATCCTTGACTAAGGGTCCAGGCAAAAACGTGAACCCGTACGTGCTGTGGTGTATGTTGACTATGTGCTGGGTTAGCTCGGTGCTGTATATTATCTTCTGCCACTCACTCAGCTGGCTGTTGGTCGCAACCGCATCGCGGTTCTGGACATACTGGCTGACTGAGCTATTGCTCACAAAAATGCCTATCGTCTCAAGTACGTGCGCACTGCTGTTTGGGTTCAGTATAAGCGTTGTATTAAGGTAGGTAACATTGTAGTATGCGCTTGCTGATCCTAGCACGACCATTGCAGAAACAAGTGCGAGAAGGACCTTCGTTCCCATTTTTACCTCCTTTGGACCGAATCCTTATCCGATGTGAAAATATATAATATCACGCCTCATCCCACATGTGCATGAACTCATTCCTCAGCCTCCCAATCGCTTCCTTATCCCTTACTATCTCGATATGCTCTATGTTTTTGTGCATGCCATTATATGTCAGGTTGGCTGACCCATGAATGGCCTCGCTCTCTGAAACGTACAGTTTTGCATGGACAAATTCCCTTGGCACCTTTATCCTTACCGAGCCCCTCCGGAGCCGAAGCAATGCAATGGCGAACAGCCCCACTGCGAACAGCAGGGAGGAGAGGTCTACGATGTTTGCTCCTGCGACAAATCCGAACACCTCCACAAGCCCAAGCAAGGCTGCGGTGCCAGCAATTGTGACACTGTCCCAGGAGCCCGAGAGCATCTCCATCGCCTCCTTATCCATAGAAGAGGAGATTATGCGCACGTCCTTCTCGTGCATGTTCTGCATTATGAACTTTGCATAATACCTGTCTATATAAGGGGAAACTATGAGTACCTTCCCTCCTTTTCTCAGCAGGCTCTCGACGTACAGGTGGCACGATGTCCCCGAATAATAGGAGTTGCTTTCTCCCGAAATGCCCATGCTGTAAAATTCTCCGGCTAAGGCTAAATATGCGAACCCTGCAGATTCAATGCCAAGTATTATGAATTTATGGAAATATTTCTAACTCATGCAAACTAAAAAAACACCTCCACTTAAGAAGGAAACGCTGGTCAGGAAACTACTAATCGGGGAAATCATAGACTACGAGGTGCTGAAGCACCTGGCCTCCCAGGAAAAGGAACAAAACCTGAAACGGCTCCTGGAAAAGCTCTCCGGAATAGAGGCATCGCACATCAGAATGTGGAGGGAGATCTCGGAAAGCGGCGGGAGGCTTTCTGTTGCAGGAAGGATGACTGTCATCATCAAGGTATACTCGTACTTACTGGCAAGGAGGTTCCTCGGTGTCGCATTTATAACGATGCTTCTCGGAAAGGGAGAGTCGTATGTACTCGAAAGATACTCCACAATCCTATACAGTTCCAAGCTCTCCCCGGAGAGGAAAAAGCTGCTGGACAGGATACTCGAAGACGAGGAGAACGCCGAGGCCGTTCTGAAGGCGAAGATAAACAAGTATCGCGGCCAGCTGAATCACATACGCTCCATAATATTCGGGCTTAACGACGGCCTAGTGGAGATCCTCGCCGCTGTAACTGGGATCGCCGTAGTTGCAACCTCGAGCAGCGTAGTAGTGCTTGCAGGCATAATAATAGGCGTCTCGGGAACCCTCTCGATGGCAGGCGGCTCGTACCTCTCCTCAAAATCGCACGACCTGATAGAGGGAAACAGCAAAGAATCTGAAGATAACGTTTCCGGAGGGAACCCACTCCAGGAAGCTGCATACACAGGCGTGTATTATTTCTTCGGCTCTCTGGTTGCCGTCTTCCCGTTCATGCTTGGGCTCAAAGGCGTTGCAGGCATAGTCCTTTCAATACTCTCTGTGAGCATAGTCCTTACGATAGTCTCTACTGTAGTGGCGGTCACCAGCGGCACAAGCGTGAAGAAACGTGTGATGGAAATGCTCATGATATCACTCGGCGCGGTCGCATGCACTATAATACTGGGCACGATAGCCCGGATATATTTCGGTGTGGTGATATAAACAATGGAAATGGAATCCCATGCTGCTAACCTTTATATAGGTTAACCGCGTGATAATTCTCATCTTTTCCCGGAGGATTCAGTGAACGAAGAAATATCTTACGTATCGATGAAGGAAATACGCAACGGGCGATTCCTCCTGATAGACAACATACCCTGCAGGGTTGTTGAAATAGAAACCTCTGCACCAGGCAAGCACGGCGCAGCGAAAATGCGGATAACCGCAGTAGGCGTATTCGACGGGCAGAAGCGCACGCTCCTGAAGCCAAGCGATGCGGATGCCGAGGCGCCCATAATAAACAAGAAGAAGGCCCAGGTCGTATCGGTCTCGGAGAGCAGGGTGCAGCTGATGGACTCGGAGAGCTTCGAGACATTCGAGATCAGCATTGATGAGGAATACAGGGCCTCCCTGAAGCCAGGAGCCGAAGTGGAGCTCCTTGTTTACGGGGATCGGAAGGCAATATCTAGGATACTAAGCGGCGCATGAGATGGAAATAAAAGTAGACGACCAGAAAGAGAACAAGCTTCTCCACAGGAAGGAGATACAGCTTACTGTAGAGTATTCAGGCAACAGGACACCCTCGAGGGAAGAGCTCAAGGAGGAGGCATGCAAGAAGCTTAGCCTGCATCCGGAGCTAACCGAGATAATCTACATAGACCAGCTATTCGGGAGCAACAGCTGCAACGCCCTGATACACTCGTATTTAAAGAAGGAAGCTATGGAGGCCCTCTCTCCAAGCAGGCAGAAAGCGGCCAAAGAAGCCAAGCAGAAAGCCGAGCCTGCCAAGGAGGAGGCAAAGAAATAACGTTAAACTATTATAAGGTATTCGAATGGCAGCAAATCCAAAGCAGAAGAAGCATGGCGGATTCACTCCGGCTGAGCGCATGTGCCCCAAATGCGGGGTTAGGATGGCCAATCATACAGACAGGTTCTCATGCGGCAAGTGCGGCCTGACTGAATGGAAGAAGGCGTGATTTGCTGCAGAAAAGGAGCGAAACACCGACTGGATTTGGCTCCAAAATAGTCTCGCTCATCGTCTTCCTGCTAATACTCGCGCTTACATTCTCTTTCTACTATCTCATCTCCCTGCTTATCATCTACGCAGGGTACCCTTCAGGCAACCTCATATTTCTCCTCGACGCGGCGCTCAGCCTCTCGATGGGCACCTCGGTCCTGACGTACCTTATGGCATACAAAGGCATGGGCATGCGCGAAGCGATAAACTCACTCGGGCTCAATCCACGCTCGCTCTCAAAGCGCATCATAATCATTGCGTTAATGCTTTTCTCCATTATAGTGATACTCAGCCTCTCGATTTCAGTAATAGGGGATATCACCGGGACAACGATAAGCACGAATGTCGCCCAGGCACTCAGTGGCGCACCGCTCTGGCTATATGCATTCAACGTCTTCATAGTGCCGATAAACGAGGAAATGCTGTTTAGGGGGCTCATGGTACCGCGTATAGGCATAATAGCAAGCGCGATAATATTCGGCCTGGGCCACGCCTCATACGATTCTACGTTCGCAATAGAGGTAATTGCGGCGATAGTCTTCGGGCTGCTGGCAGGGTATGCTTTCAAAAAAAGCAAGTCCCTCTACCCCTCGATAATTGCCCACATGCTGGTAAACATGCTTGCAATACTATCCATTATCGGGTAAAGAGGCCTCACCTGACTGCCTTATAATCCTCCTTTGGCTTCTTGAACAGGGTGTATCTGGCTATGTTGCCCGTGTAGTACTTCAAAAAGCCGACTATTCCCCACTCGCTTATGCGCCTAACGCTGGTATGCACAATTGCATTCTTCAGGAAGCAGACCCTGCCAAGTTTCCTGAGCCTCATTGACAGATCCCAGTCCTCGTAGGTAAGCATGTTCTCATTGAACCCACCTTCCCTAATGAACTCTCTTCTCCTTACTGCGAAATTCGCGCCTACTATGCTCGGCATACCTATCAATATGGAGAACCTGACGAACAGGATTGAGACGAACCTGTACCCCGCTCCAACCACCCTCCTTGTCTTCTCCAGAGGGAGTATGGGGCCTGTTGCCGCTATTATGTGCATCGATCCGAATGCCTTCGAGAACGTCTCAAGGAGCCTCGGCGAGGGGCGTGTATCTGCATCGAGAAAAACCAATACCTTCCCCTTGGCAATAGCCGCGCCGGCATTCCTTGCAGCAGCAGGGCCCCTCTTCCTCTCCACTATGACCCTTGCCTTGCCAGACGCTATCTTGACTGTCCTGTCATGGCTGCCCCCATCAACTACGATAGTCTCGAAGTTCTTGAAGGTCTGCCTACTCAGCCCGCCTAGCGGGTGTGCTATGTACTTCTCCTCGTTAAGGGCCGGTATTATCACACTGATTTCTGGATTCATTCCACTCATTCATTGCTAGTTTTTATCGATTCGTAGATCTCCGCCGCGCCGCGCAGGAGTATGTACGCGACCAGCACCCCCACGAGCACATAGCCTATGTACGCCGGGTAGTTCCAGACGTACATCAGGACAAGATATGAAAACGCCACAAACTTAACCACGTTTATCCCGCCCCTCGCGATGTTGGAGGAGTAGACTGCCTTTGCGAACCTCGTTTTCATCTTGGAGGAAGTGCCCCTCGAAGCCATGAATGCGTCGACAAACGAGTGCCTGGTTATCACTATCAAGACAACATAAATGGGGAGCACGTGCACATAGGTGAAAACTATCCAGAGCGAGTATTCAACTACTCTGTCTCCTGCCACGTCCATCCTCGGGCCGTGGGGCGCATTTTTCTGTATTCTTTTCTTCACCTCCCTGACTTCTGCCTTTGCCTCCTTATCCCCGAGGGCAGCCCTAATGTATTCGCTAAATGTGGCCTTTCCCCTGCTCTCCTCCGCAACTGCGAAGTACCCGTCTATCCCGTCAAGCGCCATGACTATGGCTATGAGCAGTATTATGGCTATTGGGTCTGCCTTTACTACAATGAGGAAGACTGTGAAAATCGCCAGCGCAGTCCTGAACAGCGTCGCGGCGTCTGCAGATCTCATCTAAACGCATCTTAATGTGGAGCAAATATTTAAAGCAGTTCCCATAAATATCTCCTATACGGTACTGCCATGCTTGATCTTACGAAGAACGAAGAGTACGTGCTGGACTACTGGAAGCGGAACGGGACAAATGCCAAGGTGCGCGAAAAGAACAAGGGCAACAAGCCTTTTTACTTCCTGGACGGCCCTCCCTTTGTGAGCGGCGACCTGCATCCTGCGCAGATCTGGACCAAGGCAATGAAAGATGTTGCAATAAGGTACAAGCGTTACATGGGATTCGATGTTGTAGACCGGGCCGGCTATGACGTGCATGGCCTTCCCGTGGAGAACCGCCTGGAAAAAGAGCTCGGCGTGCAATCGAAAAAGGAGATAGAGCAGAAGATAGGCATAGAGCGGTTCACTGACGAATGTAAATCCTACGTGGAAAAATACATAGGCAGGATGGATGCCGATTACGAACGCTTCGGGATATCGCTTGATTTTAAGAACCCCTACCTCCCGTACAGCAAGGAATACATACTTACAGCATGGCAGTTTTTCAAGCGCATGTCCGACCGCGGCTTCCTTTACAGCGGCAAGAGAACCCTAATCTACTGTCCCCACTGCGAAACTCCCCTATCGCAGGGGAGCATGGAGGTGGAATACAAGGATGTCGACGATCCTTCCATCTACGTCGCATTTGCCATAGACAGCAAAGCCTCGAAACCCAAGGTGAAAATACCTGAGGGAAGCTTCCTGGCAATCTGGACAACAACCCCGTGGACGCTGCCTTCAAACGTTGCAATAGCAGTAAACCCGAAGCACCTCTATGTGCTGGCCGAAGCAGAGGGCAAGCGGCTAATAATGGCGAAGGACCGTATTGACTCATTTACTGCCGCAACCGGGCTCAGCCTCTCGATACTTGGCGAGTTCTACGGAAGCCAGCTTGAAAATATCTATTATACCAGCCCTCTGGAGGAAAAGGTCCCCAAGCAGAAGGAACTCCGGAAGTACCACAAGATAATCTTCTCGGAAAGCCTCGTCTCAATGGGAGAGGGCACCGGTCTCGTTCACATGGCCCCTGGGAACGGCATCGATGATTATGCAGTCGGCATGTTGAACCGCCTTCCCATATTCTCGCCTGTCACGCCAGATGCGAAATACAGCGACGAGGCCGGCGAGTACTGCGGGATATCTGTTCCGGGAGAGGCTAACAAGGTGGTAATTGCAGATCTCGAGAAGTCAGGCGCGCTTCTAAAGCGCGAGAGCATCCGGCACAGTTACCCGTACTGCTGGAGATGCAGCTCAAAGCTCATCTTCCTCGCAACAGACCAGTGGTTTATGAACGTACAGAAAATAAAGGCGCGGATGATACGGCAAAATGAGAAGGTAGCATGGCATCCGGAAGAGGTTCAGTCGTGGCAGAGGTCCGTGCTTGAGAATTCACCGGACTGGTGCATTTCAAGGCAGAGGTACTGGGGCATCCCGATGCCAATATGGATATGCGCAAAATGCGGCAATCAGAGCATACTCGGCTCCATGGAAGAACTCACCGAAAAGGCAGTCAACAGGAAGGAAGCTGCCTCACTCGAGAACCTGCATCGCCCACATATCGACAAGATACTGCTCAGATGCGAGTGCGGAGGCGAGAGCAGGCGCATACCAGACATACTCGACGTATGGTTCGATTCCGGAATAACCTTTAGGGCAAGCCTTACCGAGGAGCAGTTCGAGCGGCTGTTTCCCGTAGACCTTATCCTGGAGTATGTGGAGCAGATCCGGGCCTGGTTCCAGTATCTGATGAAATGCGGGATGATGGGCTACGGCAAGATACCATTCAGGCATGTGATGGTGCATGGCATCATGGCAGGAACTGATGGGCGAAAGATGAGCAAGAGCTTTGGGAACTTCAGGCCCCTAGCAGAGATAACAAAAACGTTCACTGCAGACGCATACAGGTTCTGGAGCATAGACCACCAGCCAATACTCAACCGAAACCTTAACGAATCGGAGATCCGTGACAGCGGCAAGATGATAATCCTGCTTTACAATATCTCGAATCTCTATTCAGAATACTCGGATGCGATAGGATACAGGCCGTCAAAGGCCATGAAGCCAAGGAAAAGCGAGGGAATGGACCCTGAGGATGAATGGATATTGTCGAGGATGAACCAAACAATCCTCGAAACAACTGCAGGCATGGAGAAATACGAGTTCTACAAGGCGGCGGCATCAGTCAAAAAATTTGTAATTGAGGACTTTAGCCGGTTCTACCTCAAGATGGCCAAGAAGAACGTCCTTTACTCAGGCAGGAAAAAGGCAAAGATGACCATAGAAATAATCAACTACCTGCTCTTCAATACCCTGATACTGCTCTCGCCACTGATACCCTTCGCCTCGGAGAAAATATACCTGGAAATATACGGGAGCGGGAAGGAGCCACAGCATGGCGGTGCAGAGGCTGCATCCGTTTCCGGCAGGGAGAGCATATTCCTCGAAGAATGGCCGCGTGCCAATCCCAAGCTGATAAACCATGCTCTGGAGAACGATTTCGTCTTTGCAATAGACTCCATAACTGCAATCTTGAATGCGCGGGAGAAAGCAGGAGTACGGCTCAGGCAGCCCCTCGCCAGCGCACTCCTGACGATATCGGGCGATTCGGCGCTCTCTGCCATCCAGCGGCTCATATACCTCGTCGAGGAGTATACAAACATAAGGAAAATATCGCTCAGGCAGGGCTCTTCGGCAAAGAAGGAGGCAAGGCCGGTCTTTGCCAGGATAGGCCCGGAGTTTAAGGAAAATGCTGCGGCAGTTGCTGATGCGATAAAAACGGGCAACGCCTCGGAGATGCTTGCTGAGATAAGCTCAAAAGGGCACTACCTGTTGCACACTCAGAAAGGCACATTCGAGATAGGACCGGAACACTTTGCCGTCGTGGAAACCGCAGACGACGACCTCTCGCTGCACTTCAGGCATGGCTCCGTGAAGATAAACCCGGAGATCGACGAGAAGCTCAGGGAGGAAGCCATAATCAGGGAGCTTGAACGCAAGATACAGATAATGCGAAAAGAAGCCTCATTCAGGAAGGCTGACATGATAAATGTGCGCTACAGGGCATCTGAGCAGATGCATCTCTTTATACAGAGGAACATTGGGCAGATAAAGAAGGAGATAGGCGCCGCAAGCATGGCGCTTTCCGATGCTCCTGGACTGGACTCAAACGAATATGATCTTGACGGTGAAAAAATCTTCCTTTCAATTTCCAGGCATGCTGCTGCCAAGCAGTAACCCCGAGGCCTACCGCTGAGACCTTTCAGGATAAGGCGAAGTTGCCACTTTAAGTATCATATAGCTCTTGTACTTGCTCCTCTTCTTGAGGTTCGACCAGCAGTCCTTGCAGATATATGCACGCTCTGCCCCGCTTATCTTCTTCTGGCTCTTCAAGCAATCGAAGCAGACCTTCCTATCGCAGTAATTGCAAACGTTGTACTTGTACACTTCCCTTTTGCATCTCTCACAGTTCATCTAATCCTGGCTCTTTTTCAAATAACGTATTTCTCGGAAAAGAATATAAACCATGCGCAGGCTCACCTCACATCGTATGGGGGATGACGCGCACCCTCTCCTCGCTACCGCCCGCCTCTTCAATGTCTCCGGGGAGGCAGATGTCCGTTCAGGACCCCAACTGCCTCGCACCGAAAGTCCCTCACGACAAGAACTACATGGCCGATGCCATTGTCGAACCATCTCACCATCTCTTCTGATCTCACCCTGGATTTGCTGCTGAGCCACCCCTAACCGGAACCCTCTGAAGAGGGTGCGGCATTTCCCGCTCACGCTGTTAAGCTAGTAGACCATGCTGACGCAAACGCATCGTTCAATATATCGCAGCGTCCTCCAATAGGAGAAGGCAGAAGTCAATTGCACAGAGACAGGGATGTGTGCAAGGGCAGCACTGATACCTCCAAAGAGGCAACGCAAGGATGCTCTGCGACCTTGAAACTGGTAATGTTCTCTAAAATATGCAGTGGTCATTGAATCACCGAGAACCACACGATTTGAATCGTGGGAGTATGTCAGTACAATATTATCCTTTGCTGTGCAATGTATCGCTGGGTAGTAAATGCCACGAGTGCTTATGGAAACGCATGGCTGCACGCTGAACCAGTCAGACAGCGACATAATGGAGGGCATACTAAAGGCAAACGGTTTCGAGGTGGAACGGATCATTGGCACCGGGCCGATTCCCAACCATGGAGAGTCAATAATTCTCAATACCTGCACTGTGAAGAAAGCAACAGAGCAGAAAATCTCCCACAGGCTGAGAATTCTGTCTGCCTGCGGGGCAGACCTGATTGTTACCGGGTGCATGGCAAGCGCAAACCCGGACATAATAAAAGAAAACGCCCCAAACGCGAAGATACTGCCGCCTAACCGGATAGCAGAAATATCGAGTGCCGTTGGCCCCCGAGAAAGCCACACGGGACAGACTGGCATCGGGAATCCGGACAAATCCGGCCTGGTTCCGGTTAATGGCGCTGTAATCGCAAGGATACCGCTAAGCGAGGGATGCCTGAGCTCATGCAACTTTTGCGAGACTAAATTCGCAAGGGGGCCCCTGCGCAGCTTTTCTGAGGAGCTAATCCTGAGGGCGATAGAAAAAAATGTGGCCCTCGGCTCAAAGGAGATAGAGCTGACTGCGCAGGATGTTGGTGCGTACGGGATAGACAGGAAAACAAACATCGCGGAGCTTGCCTGCAAGGCAGGCAGCATCGAGGGAGAATTCCTGATAAGGATAGGCATGCTAAACCCGGAGCACCTCTGGCGCTACATAGACGGCATCTCAGAAGCCCTTAATTCAGAAAGGCTCTTCAAGTTCATACACCTACCGCTGCAGTCGGGCAGCAACAGGATCCTGAAGTCCATGGGGCGCAGGTATTCGATAGAAGACTTCATGGCGCATGCCAAAGAGCTGCGGAAGAAGGTCAGAGGGATAACAATTGAGACTGACCTCATAGTAGGGTATCCTGGGGAGACAGAGGAGGACTTCTCCGAGACTCTTGATGCAGTATCGCGCATAAAGCCAACCATCACCAACATATCGAGATTCACGCCAAGGCCGCATGCGAGTGCTTCTGGCCTTGAGCAGATACCAAATACTGTCATAAAAGAGCGCTGCGTGCGTCTGTCCCGCTATGTCAAGGGGATGCAGCACGAAGAGTTCAACAAACTGGTCGGAACTGTCCAGAAGACGCTGATAACCGAAAAAAACAGGAAGTCTGTCTCAGGCAAGAGCCTTTCCTACGTCTCGGTCGCAGTCATAAACTGCACCGGCGAGGATCTCGGCCGTTTCGAAGACATAAGGATAGGCTCAAACTCGTATGCCTGCCTAATCGGCGAAAGCAAGGCTCACGATTCAATGGCATGAGCGCACTAGACTGCGACGGCCTGCTGCTGTTCTGCGTAGGTCTATGGCCATCTCGCAGTCCTGTTCCGGGAACTGCCTAAATTCCTGCATGGAACACAGCACAAATTCACTTCTTCGCAGAGCCCTTTCCCTGGGCTCCGGGATTTTTCCAAAAGAGATTTAAAGTAAGCCAGCCTACTTTATCCATGTATTCGGAAAAAGTCCTTGCCGCTCTAAAGGGGATAGATGCAGAGAGCGGTGACACCATCGAGATATCCGGCGAAGGAATGAAGATTTCCGGAACTCTAATGCCAAGACCAGACCTTGGCGACACCGACATTTTAGTGATCAAGCTGGAGAATGGCTACAACATTGGGATACGTTTCTCGGAGAAGCAGAAGCTCAGGAAAATCTCCGGAAAGAAAGAAATGCAGCATGCAGAACCGCCTCCGGCCAAAAGCAGGCAGGCAAAGGAACACGTAGACCTTTTATACACTGGAGGGACGATAGGCAGCAAGGTGGACTACCTTACAGGCGGTGTATACATGCTCACGACACCGGAAGAGCTGCTTGGCGAAGTCCCTGAAATATCAGAGATTGCAACGATAAACGTGAAGAACCTGATGAGCATAGCAAGCGAGGACATGTCGTACATGGAGTGGCAGAAGATCGCACTGGCCGCAGAGGAATCGTTCAATGCCGGCGCCAGCGGCGTGGTCATAACGCACGGCACAGACACCATGCATTACACGGCAGCCGCATTGAGCTTCATGCTCTCCGGAATAAAGGGCCCCGTGGTGCTTACCGGGGCGCAGAGGAGCTCGGATCGCGGCTCAAGCGACGCATTCCAGAACCTCTTCTGCAGCATATCCTTCGCATCAACGCAGGATATCGGCGAGGTCGGGATATGCATGCATGAGACATCCTCTGACAATTCGTGCGTGTTCATAAGGGGAACCCATGCAAGAAAAATGCATACCTCGCGGAGGGATGCATTCAGGGCGATAAACGAGAAGCCGCTTGCGAGAATCCATCACGACGGGAAAATAGATATCCTCTCTAATGAAGGCATCAGGCCTCCGAGCAGCGGCAACACTCGCGCCCGCACCGGATTCGAGCCGAAAGTCGCAATGATAAAGATGCATCCAAATTCGGACCCAGGTGTAATGGAATACTACATAAGCAAAAAATTCCGCGGTATAATAATCGAAGGGACGGGGCTGGGCCACGCGCCTGTCTCCACACCACACAAGGAATACAACTGGCTTGACCAGATACGCGCGGCAACTGATTCCGGCACAGTGGTCGCAGTGACCTCCCAATGCATAAACGGCCGGGTCAGCGACAAGGTCTACAGGAACCTGCGCCTTATGAAATCTGCCGGAGCGATCTGCTGCGAGGACATGCTCTCCGAGGTAGCATATGTGAAGCTCGGCTGGCTTCTGGGAAACAACCAGCCAAAAGAGGCTGCACGGCTGATGCCGGTAAACATTGCCGGAGAGATAAGCACAAGAAGCAGGGTAAACTGGTTTTGATTGCATGCGCGACAAGAAATACTACTCCGA
>DAHXKV010000050.1 GCA_027366155.1 Microcaldota archaeon | reverse complement strand
TCTTTGTCTCCTGGCTTCCAATGTTCTTTGAGCCCATCGAGATCATTGCTATCTTATGCAGTTTCTCCTCGTCAGAAATATCTATTTTGCCTGCAATCTGGTTCAGCACATCAAAGGCCTTGCTCCTCGCCATCTCATAGCCCTTTATTATTGCTGCCGGAGGTATTCCCTGGTCAAGCAGGTTCCCTGCATTCTTGAGCAGCTCCCCTGCGACTATAACTGCCGATGTGGTTCCGTCGCCGACTTCCTTGTCCTGCGTCTTGGCTATCTCCACCATTATCTTTGCTATGGGGTGCTCAACATTCATCTCCTGGAGTATTGTGGCACCATCATTTGTTATTATTATGTCCCCGAGTTCGCTTACCAGCATCTTGTCCATTCCCTTAGGGCCCAGCGTGGTTCTAACTATGCTTGCAACTGCATAGCCTACTGCTATATTGGTGCGCTGCGCCTCCTTGCCTATCAGCCTGCTTGCCCCCTCGGGCAATATCAAATACTGTTGTCCTCCTAATTGGTTTTCTGCCATTCTATCACTCCTTTTTTATAAGTATAATATAGCCGTAGCTGTCCTGCAATTACTTATTACTGTAAATGTATTTATACCCATACGATATTACTGACGTCTGGTGAAGTAGCCCCTTGCCGCGCCAACTATGCCTTCCCTCAGCACATACGAGTCCACCCCGTACTTTGTTTTTAGGAAATGTGCCATATGGGACCCCATCGTGCTACCATAAGAGACAAATATGCAGTTTCTGAGCTGTTCGATCTCGATCGAATCCTTTGCAGCGATTTCGGAAGTATCCATGTGTAAAATGCGTTCCTTTCCCACGCCTAGAATGGCCGAAACATAATCAACTGGCTCCACCCCGAGCCATATGAGCATAGAGCTCCCTTCGGAAACCCTCCTAACGGCATCCTCTGTGGCAAGGAGCCTCTCTTCGGGGATCTTCCCGCGCTCCTCCCTGGCATACGGCGCCTCCTCCTTATACTCGTCTTCCCTGTACTCTATTATCTCCTCAAGGAATTTGACCAGCCTTACGGCCGCAGACGATCTTATCCCGCGCATCTCCCCCTCGTCTTTCGCCGATGATGCCGAATCGGTGAAGCCGTGTATGCGCAGGTGTATTGTGGATAGAAGCCTGCCTCGTGAGACGATTACGCTTATAAGGTTCTTGTATGGGATTATGCTGTACTCCGTAGGGGATATTATGTCGTGCCCCAGGTAAAGCCCCCAGAATGACGGCTTCACTATTATGAGCCTTTTTGTCGTTACGATTACGCGCGAGGGAGATATCGAATGCATGAGGCTCTGCTTGCACTCCATTATGGTCTCCTCTCCTTCCGCTACCATCTGGCGTATCAGCTTCATGCACCTGCCGCTGTGGCGGTGCATCGGAACCTCGCGGTCAATTGCAGATTCCACTGCCTTTTCCATGCTGTGCTCTACGGCACCTTTGGCTTCCATTTTCCCCACCCTCAGGGGCATTTATTGTATAATATACAATACAATGCCTTATTCTTGTATATACTATGATTAAACATATAAACATTCCTATTATTTCTCTTTACTGGACGTTTCCGGCTCTTTCTTAATGAAAAATTGCCACCAAATTCCACAAACAGTTATAAATATTGGGTGCGTATCTATGGTATGGAGGCACACAGCAAACTTTCCGAAGCGCGCAGGCTGTATATGTTTGACGAGCTTCTTCTTCTGCCAGGCCTTGCAAAAAAGAGCCCGAAGGAAATAGATGCATCTGTGCATCTAGACGGCATAAATCTCTCGGCACCAATTCTCTCCGCGCCAATGGATACAGTCACAGAATCCAGTATGGCAATCTCTCTTGCGTCTGCCGGAGGCCTGGGAGTCATACACAGGAACTGCACTGCCGACCAGGCCCTGGACATGATACGTAAGGTCAAGGGCGCAGAGGCGCCAGACAAGGGTTCCACTCTCGATAAGGAAGGGAAGCTTGCAGTAGGGGCCGCAGTATCTACAAACGATGTGGAATCGGCAGTAAGGATCTCGGCGGAGGCCGATCTAATATTCACTGACGTAGCGAGCTTCTACAACAGCAAGGTAATAAGTGGCACAAAGAGAATAATGGCCGAGACTGGCAGGAAGATGGTTATAGGCAACCTGGGCACAAAAGAGGGCGTAATTCACGCGGTGAACGAACTGGGCGCCGAGAATATCGCAGCAATAAAGGTCGGCATGGGCGGAGGCTCCATCTGCATAACTACTGATGTTACTGGAGTAGGCTCGCCAGTTTCGTTTGCAGTTGAGGAAGCAGCAGCAGCCCTCTCCGAGCTGGGCCTTTTCGGAAAAATTCCAATAATAGCTGACGGGGGCATACGCTACTCGAGGGACATTGCATTCTCCATTGCGCTAGGCGCTTCATTCGCGATGCTTGGCAACCTTCTCGCCAGGTGCACTGAAAGCCCCGGAGAAGTTGTCATCAAGGAAGGCAAAAAGTACAAGGTTTACTGGGGCATGGGCAGCGCCGAGGCGAGGGCGAAGAGGCTGGCGCTGGACCGCTACCAAGACTCCAAAGGCAAGGATGTAGACGAGGGCTTCAAGACGCAGGTTCCGCTGGAAGGCAGCGTACAGGATCTCGTATCAAGGCTGCTTGCAGAACTGAAGACAACAATGGGCTACGTGGGCGCCGAGAACATCGCCGAAATGCAAAAACTGGCCAGGATAGCGGTGATGAAGCCCAGGGAGATGAAGATCTAGGTGCAACAATGGCCTCTGATAACGATTCTAAGCTTGCGGAGCTTGCCGAGCTCCATGTGCACCTGGGCAGCTCTGTGGACCCTGCAACAATGTGGGAGATAGCCCACGCGCAGGGAATAAGGCTGCCAACGAAGGACTACTGGCAATTCGCTGACATGATAACGGTAGACAAAAATTCACGGAAGTCTTTTGACGAATACCTTGAGCTCTTCCACTGGACCGACTTCATACAGTCAAGCCCAATCGCAGTGGAGCGGGCGGTCTACCAGACAATAGCCGGGGCGTACAGGAAAAACAACATAACAAAGCTCGAACTGCGCTTCAATCCGATGAAAAGGAACAGGAACGGCGAGCAGGACCTCGACCACATATTCATGGCGGCAATACGTGGTCTGGACAGGGCCACCCTTGACTATCCTGTTAAAGCAGGAATAATCGTCTGCCTTGACCGAAAATTCGAACACAAACTCAATTCGATACTGGTCAAGAAGGCTATCAAGTACAGCAGCAGGGGCGTCGTGGGAATAGATATTGCCGGGGAAAGGAATCCAGAATTCAGGTACGAAGACTACAAGGCCCTGTATGCGGAGGCCGGCGGCGCAGGCCTCGGACTCACTGTGCATGCAGGCGAAGAAGAAGACCACTCCTCGGTTTCAAGGGTTGTTGAAAACCTTTCCCCAGACCGGATAGGACACGGCGTCAAGGCTGCGGAAAGCGAAGACGTGATGGACCTCCTTGCGAAACACGGCATTGTGCTGGAACTCTGCCCTACATCCAACCTGCATACGGGGGTTGTTTCTGGCATAGACCACCTCAAGAGGATATTTAAGGCATTCAACTCGCACAATGTCAAGTACACCATAAACACTGACGGCCCCGAGATGCTCAAGACAAACCTCCGGAACGAGATATCCTTCCTGATAGAAAACGGCATAATCTCCGAGAAGGACGCAGCAAGTGCAAATGCCCTGGCCTTCTCATCATCTTTCATAAAGTAGGTGCCAAGAACCTTTAAAAGGCTTATTATCTCATATATGCCCGAGTAAATGGCATCCAAGGCAGGTTCAAAGGGAGGAAGCGCGGCACCAAAGATAAATCCCCAGATAAAAATACAGAATATAGTGGTCAGCGCGGATCTCCACGCAAACATAGATCTCTTTTCGCTATCCAGGGACATAAAGGAGGTGGATTACGAGCCGGAGCAGTTCCCCGGAGCAATATTCCGGATAAAGGAGCCGAAAGCTGTCATAATACTCTTCAAGAATGGGAAGCTTATCTGTACTGGTTCGAACACAACCAAGAACATAAAGGAAGTGCTTGAGAGGGCAACAAAGGTAATTTCCAGGTTCGTAATAAGCAACTGACGCATGCACATGCACGCGCGCCCATGCCCGGCTTATTCTGCCAAGCTTACTTGGTTTTTTACGCACTGGCTCACAAACCTGCCGGAGATGCTGACAAAGGTATAAATGCGTTTAAAGACTCTCTACTTACGATGTACTCGCTTGGCATACTCGGGCTCGCACTCTCCCTAATAGTCGATACTGCATTCTCATGGGCCAGAATGTTTGCCGCCCTCGCTTTTTCGGTTGTAATAAGCCTTTTAGTCGGCATCTATGCCGCGACACACAAGACTGCCGAGAAAATAATAATCCCATTAGTCGACATTCTCCAAACGCTCCCGATACTGGCATTCTTCCCCTTTGCAATACTCATAATAGTGTCCGCAATACCCGGCGCGCTGGGGATAAACGCGGCCGTGGTCTTCCTGATAATAACAAGCATGGTGTGGAACATAATCTTCGGGGTGTACGAGTCGGTGAAGTCGCTTCCAAAGGAATACATGGAGCTCTCAAGGCTCTACGGCCTTTCGCGCTGGGACAGGCTTACCAAGATACAGATACCTGCCGCAATGCCGCGCGTTGTCGAGCAGTCAATACTCTCATGGTCTATAGGATTATTCTACCTTGTAACCAGCGAGATATTCTCGACAGCCAATGCCGCATACGCAGTAAAGACGGGCATAGGCGCCGCGATCGCCTCGCCAGCAATAACCGGAAACATAATAAGCTACTCGATGGCAATAGGCATCTTTATAATTTTCGTAATAGCAACCCGTTTCCTTTTCTTCAAACCGTGGGAAGACTATGTGACAAGGTACACACGCAACTCAGGCAAGAAACAGAGCGAGAGGCAGTGGCCGCTTAATCCGGGGCAGATAGGCACCATGGGCGCAAGGTTCATACGGAAGATAGAGAAGGGGAACATATCCCGGATAGTCAAGGTTCTCCCAGGCATGCAGAACAGGCAGACTGCCGCGCTGACACCCAACAGGCCTTCCCGCCATGAGACTTACTGGAAATTCGCCCCATACATAATCCTCTTTCTGGCTGCGGCTCTGACCCTTTATACAGCAGTATCAAACCATGCACTAGTGCTTGCAGAAGAAACAGTCCTTACCTCGCTCTCATTCTCCTTTGCGCGGATATGGCTCGCATTCGCGATATCCATGTGCATCGGTGTGCCAATATGCGTCTACACCATATTTCTGACCAGGCACGGCTCAAAGTACACGCTCCTTTTCCAGATAATATCCTCAATACCAGCAACAATCCTGCTTCCGGCAATAGTCTCGCTGCTGCGCTCAACTCCTCACTCCGGTGAGCTTGTGGCCTCGATAGTATTCGTGCTCAGCAGCATATGGTACATAATATTCAGCACCCTGAATACTGCCAAGACCATGCCACAGAACATCTTCGAGGTTAAGGACATATTCAGGGTAAAGGGATGGAAGGCCTGGAAAAACATCTACCTCAAGGCGATAATACCCGGGCTTGTAACCGGGAGCGTGACTGCAATTGCGGCTGAATGGAACGCCTCGATAATAGCAGAGTACTTCACCGTAGGCGCATCCGTCGTCTCGCAGGTTGGCACAGGGATAGGCAAGCTGCTCGACCTAACTCTTGCCTCGAACAACCTGGGGCTCATGATGCTTGCATTAATAAACCTGACCGTAATTATTATCCTGATCAACACGTTTGTCTGGAAAAGGCTCTACTCCAAGGTCTCGAGAGCCTATGCCTGAGTGGTACAATGAAAATGGTAGAGGTCAAGAACGTCTCCTACTCTTTTGATGAGAATACAAGCGTTATAGGCGACGTCTCATTCGACGTGGAAAAAGACGAGTTTGTCTCCCTGATCGGGCCCAGCGGCTGCGGCAAGAGCACCCTCCTCCGGATAATAGCCGGCCTCATAAAGCCAAGTGGCGGAAAAGTGCTGTACATGGGCAAGAAGGTCGAGGGAACCAACAACGGCATGTCATTTGTGTTCCAGGACTTCGCCCTTCTGCCTTGGCTCACCAATCTAGAAAACGTCAAGCTCGGGTGCTCAGGGCTCATCCTCAGCGAGAAGGAGGCCGAGAAGAAATCCTCAGTCCTGCTGGACAACCTGGGCCTTACTGGGTTTGAAAATTCATACCCGAACGTCCTAAGCGGTGGCATGAAACAGCGCGTCGGGATAGCCAGGGCACTAGTATCAAACCCGCGGGTGCTCCTCATGGATGAGCCGTTCAGCTCGCTTGACGAACTTACTGCGGAAACCCTGCGTTCAGACATACTCTACCACCTGAAGAACAAGAATCTCCCGGTAAATGCGGTTGTAATGGTCACGCACAATGTAGAAGAGGCGATAGAGCTCTCTGACAAAGTGGTAATACTGTCTAAAAAGCCATCGAAGGTATCTGCGGTAAGGACTATCAGCCTGAAACGCCCAAGGAACAAGAGGGGCAAGGACTTCCTAAGCATGATGGACTTCGTATACGCTACGCTTGCAAAGTGACCCGCTTGCGCATGTGCACACTTACGCGACCAGTATCCACCGGTTGCTTTCCTGGTCGTAGCTTAACAGCCTGCTTCTCACGCCCCATGTGAGAAGCATATCCAGAAGCATCTGCTCAGATATCTCGCTGTTCTCCGGAAGCACCTTCTTGGACTGCAGGTAGGATAGCAGCTCCTCCGTATTCTTGCCTCCAGCGGAGAGCGCCTTTATCGTGCTCTTAAACGGCTCTATCTTCGGAAGGCTTTCCCTTATTATGGCCCTTGACGAAACTCCGGGAGAAGAGATCCTTGTGCCTTTTGGCGTAAGCTTTATGTCCGATTTCGCAACAACGACAAAGCCGAGGAGCTTGCACGCCTCTATCAAAGGAATTAGATCGTCAACATCCTCTTCGGATTCTTCCGCAAGTCCCGAGATGGATACGGACCCGCCGTTTTCCCTAATTATCTTTATGAGCCCCCTGACGTGGCTCATTCCCACACCGAACGGAAAGGTACTAGACATAAAAATCTGTCTTTTAAATAATGGATAATAGTCCTTATAAGGTTTTTGATAAGAGGGCCACTGCTCAAATTCCCGCAGCCTTCCTCAGCAGCGAGCTCTTGAGCCTTTGTGGGAGGAGCGGTCTCCTTATCCTTACTACGGATGCGCCTATCCTGTTTTTCGAAAGCCATTTTTTAAGGCCCACAAGATCCACCGTCTGGTCATAGCCCAGTGCTATCACCTGCGGCCTGACCTTTGCTATTACCTTAAACATATCCTCCCTGCCTGCGAGCCTGTTTCCAAGCATTGCCCTGTCCACAAGCCTGAGCGAAGAGACCATCAACAGCCTCTCTCTCTCATCAAGGACCGGAATCCTTCCCTTGAACCGCGCAACGCTCTCGTCCCTTGCAACTACAACAACAAGCCTGGAGCCGTGCCTGCGTGCCTTTCTAAGGTAATCTATGTGGCCTGGGTGGAGCAGGTCAAACGTGCCAAAAGCCAAGACTGTGCGATCCATCAAGCAGTATTTGTGCATAAACGAATATAAGCGAAGCGCCATTCTCCATCTGCCGGGCAGGAGCCTTGCGGTCTGCACGGTGCAGACTGCAGCCTTTTTGGTAATGCATATAAACATTGCCGTGCAATATAAACCAAGCATTATTGCTTATTTTCCCGCAATCACTGCATCCGTGCAGGAGGGATTCACATGAGCGCCAGTTTGGAAGAATTTACCAAGTTTCTAGAGGAGAACAAAGGCAAGAGGAAGTTCAAGCAGACCGTAGAGGTTGCAATAAACTTCCGCGGCGTTGATTTCTCCAAGCAGGATAACCGACTTAACCTGAACATAGCGCTTCCTCACGGCAAGGGAAAGGTAAGGAGCATAGCGATAATAACAAATGACAAGGCAGTGACCGAAAGCGCGAAGAAGAACGGCGTCGAGGTCATAGACACAGCCCAGCTCGATTCCATCTCAAAAGACCCGAAGCGGCTCTCCTCGCTACTTAATTATGATCTACTGGCACAGGCAAATACCATGCCCCTTGTGGCAAGGCATCTAGGGCAGTTCCTGGGCCCCAGGAACAGGATGCCGAGGCCGATGATGCCTGGAACAAACATAGAGGAAATGGTGAAGGAGCTAGGCAGGTCTGTCTCGGTCAAAAGCAAGGGCAAATACCTCCCGACAGTACATTCCATAGTTGGCGTCGAGGATATGAACCCTTCCAGCATTTATGGCAACATAACCGAAATAGTCAAGACGGTCGGGGCGAAAGTCGGTCAGAACAACATACGGTCTGTCTACGTCAAGCTTACGATGTCGAAGCCGATGAAATTCATGTAGGTGTGCACATGCTCAAGAAAGAAAAGGTTGAATTCGTAAAGAAGGCAAGGGAGGAGCTGAAGCACTACAAGACAATAGCCGTAATGCCCATAGAGTCCATACCAGACAGGCTGACCCAGAGGATAAGGAATGGCCTCAGGCCAGACGGCAGGATGATAATAGCAAGGAAAAACCTCATAATGAGGATACTAGAGGGCAACAACGACTTCAAGATGCTGGAGCCTTTCATAAAGGGCAACATCGCACTGGTGCTCTCAAATGAAGACCCAGTGGAGCTGTACCATAAGGTAAGCGCCTCGCCGCTTAAGCTTGGCGCAAAGCCAAACCAAATCTCTCCTTCTGACATAAACATAGAAGCAGGGGAAACCAGCATAGCCCCAGGCCAGGCCGTCACCGACCTTAAGTCAGCAGGCATAGATGTCAAGATAGACAAGGGAAAGGTAGTCATATCAAAGAGCAAGGTGCTCGTAGCCAAGGGTGCAAAGATAACGACCCCGATTGCCAAGGCGCTGAAGATGCTAGATATAATGCCATTCGAGGCAAACGGCCGCCTTGACTCGGCCACAAGCGAGGGCCTTCTTTTCAGAGAGCAAGTGCTTAAGATAAACAAGGACTACATTACAAATGAGCTGGCCTCCAACTTCTCCAGGGCCAATGCACTCACAATGGCGATAGGCTTCGTGACTCCTTACAATGCTGCGATATTCATCGGAAAGGCCGCGAACCAGGCCATGTTCCTAGGCGTCGAGGCCAAGATATACGAAAAAGAAGTCATAGAGAAGCTTCTCGGCATCGCATCTTCCCAGGCGTCCGGGATAAACTCGCTGGTCAAAAAGGAAGAAAGCTGATAGGATTCCTTGCACCGAAACCGAAATGCCCGCTGCAATTCCCTAGTTAATTGCAAAACGGCTTGCAAATAAATTTACTTGATGGCTCCTTTCATCTAAATCTGCCTGGACAAAAACAACCCCAAAAGCGGAGCGCAAGTTCGTGTGTATTCTCATGCTCTGGCATGAATTGCAATTTGGTATAAGAAGAGTCTGCGTTTGACTGTCTGCGGCTTTCAATTCCGAATCCGTCAAAAGGCCTACTTTGCCAAACCTTTATAAACGTTCACTCCCCCAATTTCTTGCTCTCTAGCAGAGGAGATTAACTGCAACGTACTGAAGGCATAGGTATCAAAAGTGCAATCAAATCACATGGCAACAAGGCACAATCCTCCATTGAATTCCTCTCGACATACGGTTTAGGGATATTTGTGCTCGTGGTAGTAGTGTCGGCAGTTTACCTGATTCTTGATAATGCGGCGCAAAGCTCTGTGGTTTCTTCATGCACCAACTCACAATATCTGAACTGCAAGACACTCTTTGTAATCTCCAATTCGATATCAACACGGGTAGTATTCCTGTTTGTCGACCCGCAGCAATATTCGATAACTAGCGGATACCTTCTTGCCAACCTCACAGGATATGGCCACTCCAGCTCAAAATGTTCACCAAACTTTGTGCTCCCCGGCGGCCTGATGGAATGTGACATCACAATCAACAAAAAGGTCCAGTCAGGACAGCTGCTCAGCGGCACGTTCTCCTTTTCCTCTAATGTATGTACTGCTGCAACAGAAAGCGGATGCGCCTCCCCAATCAAGCAAGTCTATCCGGGCACATTCACTGCCTATGGGAGCTCAGTCACTTATCATTCCAACCTGCCGCTTCCATCATGCAGACTCCGGCTTCTTGCCCAAAACTCAACTGAAAACGCCAACGGTGCACAGGACAAACTCACTGCCTCGGTATACATATCCAACTATCCCATAAGCGGCGCAACGGTATCCTTCAGTTCGAACTCGCCGCAAGCGAGCATCAGTCAAGAGTTCGTCAATACCGATTCAAACGGCAACTCCGTATCCTATGTATCCAGCACCTCTACTGGCACGGTGACATTATCTGCGTCATTCGGAAACTGCACTACAACCAGCCAGATACTCTTTGGGCCAGCTTATGAACTGCTAACGCTCATATCAAATCCTTCTAACACTGGAACCCTCTCCCCGAATTCAGGCAACTATGCCTATGGCAGCACACAGCCGATTTCGGCCTCCCCGGCCACAGGCTACCTCTTCGGCGGCTGGACGGGAACCGGATCCGGGAGCTATACTGGCTCAAACGCCTTCGCCAACGTAATCATGACATCAGACATTGTCGAAACGGCGCATTTTTCCGGAATAACATATTCCGGAACGAACAGCGTATGCACAAACAACTGCATCTGGCTCGCATCACCTCTCCTACTCAAACAAATAGTTGTCAACAGTCCAAGCAATGTAGTAATAAACACGTACTTGTCACCCCAATTCTGGGCTTGGGGTCTTGCTTTTGATAAATATGGGGATCCGTGGTTTATTTCAGGAATGCTTACATCAACCCTACGCGAATACTCAGAAACAGGTAACCTTATCCTCAACTTAACTATACCAGACGTGATTCCGTATGCCATAACAATAGATAATTCGGGCAACATCTGGATAGGTGCATCGGTTGGGTGGCCACTGCAATTTCACATCGGCATCATACGCCTATCTCCTTCGGGCACTATCCTCGATAGCTATGGATTGCCTTATCTTAATCCTGTCGTCGGACTAACTAGTACTTCTGCTGGCACTGTTTGGGGCATAACAGGACCACTTTCCAGTAACACAGGCTACCTCTACGAATTCAGTGCGGCTACCGGCAACATTCTTAACTACTGGGGAATACCAGTCAACCCAATAAGTAATTCAGACTACCAAGTAGGAATAACCTCTGATTCAAATGGCAACATCTGGTACACGACCGGCGCAAGCAATACTATAGTGGAAGTCTCCGGCACCGGCAAAGCACTTGGAACATATGCTGCAGGAAACGGACCAATTGCACTCGCCATAGACTTTTCTGGAAATGTATGGGTTGCTGATTACTACGGCGATACCGTGACTGAGCTTTCCAGCTCAGGAACCATACTGGGCGTATATCCTGCCGGCCAACAGCCTTTCTGCGTGGTAACTGATACTTACGGAGACGTCTGGGTCTGCGACAGCAGCCGGATACTAACCGAGCTTTCAAGTACTGGAAAGACGATCAATACCTTTAACGTCGTGCCGTCAAGTGGCGCAGGCATATGGGAACACTGAGCCACTGCAACGGCCGGCAGGTGTTGATTTCCTCCCATCTACAATAAAACACCTCGGAGCTATTCATTTGTCGAGGAACCAGCACTCCAGTATTCCACCACCCTACCTGCGGACGCCACGGGCCAAAATATCGGCTTCTCTCTTCTGCCTACCTATGTATTAATATACTTTTTCAGCTAAATTAATGCTATCTAAAAACTAAGCCGGAGTACAACTGCGGAATATGTTTTAGGAGAAAAGGTAAACATGGAGTACATATACGCTGCACTCCTTCTGGATGCGGCAGGCAAGGAGATAAACGAGAAGAACCTCGAAGAGGTAGTCAAGGCTGCGGGAATGTCCCCTGACCAGGCGATGGCGAAGTCTGTTGCCAAGTCGCTTACCGGAGTTAACATAAAGGATGTTATAAAGAACGCCCAGAGCGTACAGGCCTCAGCAACTCAGGCAACCCAGGGATCAGCGCCTGCGGAAAAGAAGAAAGAAGAGGCAAAGGAGGAGAAGATGAGCGAAGAGGAAGCGGCAGGAGGGCTTGCCAGCCTGTTCGGTTGAAATTCGCCGCCGTTGCAACAACTTCCGGAGCCTGGGATATCCAGGCGCCGCAACGCAATTGATAATTGCCAGTGTAAACTCTGAAAAATCTGCCCTCGCCCCGGATTCATATCCTGCACGCCAGAGCTTTTATGGCACCGCTCCAAAGGAGGCATCTAAGCCTGCCTGTTACCTACACGCAATTCCTTTTCTGCACACACGGACAAGCAATATATATCCCAAAGCCATCTTTAATCTATGGAAGCCTCGCACGAAATCCTGGACAATGGACTCTCAGTATACGCAAAGGAATTCCCCGGGTTGGAAACTGTAGGCATATCCCTTGGGGTAAATACAGGATCCGTAGACGAAAAGCCAAGGATAAACGGCTCCTCGCACTTCCTCGAGCATATGCTCTTCAAAGGAACTGCCAGCAGGACATGGAAGCAGATCGACGATCAGCTCAAGGAGCTTGGAGCATACCACAACGCATTCACCGACCATGAAAGCACCGTATACATTATACAGGTGTATAAAGGATACTTCCAAAAAGCAATGGAAATCCTTTCTGACATGATAATAAACTCCACAATACCTGAGAAAGAATTCAACCTTGAACGCGGCCCTATAATAAATGAGAATCTAATCCACCACGACAATCCGAGGTATCTGATATCAGACTTCATACCCAAAGCGCTCTACAGGAAAAACCCGGCGCGCATGTCTGTCGGCGGAGACAACGACACGACCATAATGAATGTCAGGAGGAACGACCTGCTTGGCATATACAAAAGATACTACACGCCGCGCAACTGCGTACTTGCCATATATGGAGGAATCAAAAAGGAGAGTGCCTTTTCCTCAGCTGAAAAATTCTTCGGTGCAATGAGCGGCAAATATCATGAGCCAAGGAGGACACCCGCAAGGGAAGCCCAAAGGCACAAGGTTCTTTCCATCTCGCGCAAAGGCATAAAGCAGACGCGCGTCGGGGTAGGCTTTATGTGCAGGGAATTCAATGAGAGATCAGTGGATGAGTTCCTGGGCCTTTCTGTAATCGAAAGATATCTTGACGACAAGCTCTTCGAAGAGGTAAGGGAGAAAAGGGGCCTCTCATACGATCCCATGGCTTCATACAATCCATACGGGAGCTTCGGCTTCATAGCCGCTGCCGCTGGCGTTGAGCCGAAGAACCTGGGAAAGGCGCATGAGGTGATGATGGAAGAATTCAGGAAGCTCCAGGACGGCGAGATAGACAAGGCAGAATTCGAGCGGACAAAGAAGGCCCTGTACGTGGAAGGCAAGATAAAAAAGGAAGGCAGCCTCGAGATGTCGGTCAGCATGGTAACATTTGCCCTGATGTATGGTGGCCCGGGCCTCCTCGAAAGGATGCCAGAGCTGATAAAGGGCGTAGGCATTGACGATGCAAGAAAATACTGCTCAAAATACATAAATATTGACAAGTCTGGCGAAGTGCTGCTCAAGCCGGCGTAAGCCACATGCCGTGGCTTGCATGCCCATTATATAAACTTTAATGTTAATATCAAGAGAGGTGTAAGTATGCAGGTATACGTAGAAAAGCCAAAATGTACCGGATGTTCACATTGTTTCGATGTCTGCCCGGTAGCCGTTTTCCAGATGAAGGACAGGGAAAGCCCGGATGTTAACTCAGACTCGGCTCCGGAAGACCAGCAGTGGAAAGGGTCGCATCTCCCTGAAGTTACTGCAAAATGGTCGAACGTGAATGACGGCCACCACCACTTCGCCGAAAAGCACGAAGGCGGAAGCGGAGGCATATCGGTAGCCATGCAGGGCCCAGCATGCATACTCTGCCAGGCATGCCTTGTCGAGTGCGAAGGGGAATGCATAGTCATAACTGACGACTCGAACAACGTATACCGTTCAATCTACAAGTAGTGAGCTAATGGCTGAACGAATACGGTGCGCGCACATACTTGTGGAGAAGCAATCCACCGCTAACGAAGTGCTTGCAAAGCTTGCAAAAGGGGAGCCGTTTGAGAAACTTGCAGGTGAATACTCGGTAGACGGCTCAAGGAAGCGCGGCGGAGATCTCGGCTTTTTCGGGCGCGGCATGATGGTAAAGGAGTTCGAAAAGGCAGCGTTCGCCCTTGAGAAAGGCCAGACTTCAGGGCTGGTCAAGACCCAATTCGGATACCACATAATCAAGCGGCTTGAATGAATGCGATCCGGCAAAGTGCTGGATTATGCTACTTAAAAAGTATGTGCGATGCAACCCCTATTCCGTACATCAGCTTTGACTTTGCAAGTTTTGACCTGCCTTCCTTCCTCGGGTAATACTTTATGTCTACTTCGCCTATGGTGCAGCCCTGCTTTGCAAGCTCTATCGCAAAGAAAGCTATGCCTGCCCTGTACGGCTTGACATCCCTTATCTTCAGAAACGCATCTCTCCTCATGACAAAAAGCCCGGTGAGCACATCATGCACGCCTGACCTGTAAACGATGTCAAACAGGGATGTAAGTACTATGTTCCCAAAACGCAGGTAAGGGCTCATCGAGCCTTCGGAGAGCCCGGCCAGCCTGTTTCCAAGCACCATGTCTGCCTTCCCGCTCCTCACCGCATTTATGCCCCTCGCCATGCCTTCCAGCTCGTGCGTGCCGTCAGCGTCTATGCTCACAAGCAGCTCTCCTGAGGCCTTTTTCAACCCCAGCATTATTGCATTCTCCACGCCCTTGTCCTTCTGCCTTATGGCCCGGACTCCAGCCTTCTTGAGCCTCATGAAGTATGCCTTGCTGCTCTTGTCGACTATTATTATCTCGGTCTCGCCGCCAAGCAGCCTGCGCACCTTTTTTATCATGGAAAATACGCTTTCCTCCTCTATGGTTGGTATTATTACGCTTATTTTAGGCACGTCGCTCATCTGTGCACCCTAATCCATAAGATTTATACCTTTCAACGCCAAAGGCTTTATAGTGATACATCTGCGATATGTAATTGCCCTTGGCGGTAACTCATTCACTGAAACGGGAATCAGGGCTGCATCAAGGGAGGTCGCAAGGCTGCACGCTTTAGGCAACCAGGTCGTAGTAACTCATGGCAACGGGCCACAGGTTGGTGCACTGTACATAACCAAGGGGGGCAACCTTTCAGCCCTAACGCGGGAAACAGGGATTTCTCTAGGAATGCAGTTGAAGGAGCGCATAGAGGAGGAGGCGCGCAAAGGCTCAGTCGAGGTAATCCCTACAAAGGTAATTGTAAGCAAGAGCGATCCGGAATTTTCAAACCCTACCAAACCGATAGGGCTCTTCTATAAAACCCCAGACGCTGTGCCAGGCAGGTCAGACCGATTTAATGTTAAAAAAATGGTCGGAGGATACAGGCTCGTGGTTCCATCCCCGAAGCCCCTGAAGATCCTAGAAACCAGCAAGGTAGGGAAGTGCCTCACTTCTGGCAAAATAGCGATCGCAGCAGGAGGCGGCGGGTCTGCCGTTTTCAAGGATAAACACAGGTACACGCCAGCAAATGCGGTGATAGACAAGGACCTTGCATCCGCAAGGCTTGCAATAGGCCTAAGTGCAGATTTCCTCGCAATACTCACTAAGGTAAGGTTCGCATATACGGACTTTGGAACAAGGCATCAGAAGCCGATATTCGGGATTGGGATATCGCGTGCACAAGCCCTTCTAGAAAAAGGGGTCTTCGAAGCTGGATCCATGGGGCCAAAGATGGAAGCATGCATCGATTTCTCAAGATCGTGCAGAAAACCCTCAATTATAGGCAGCATGAATTCGGCAAAAAGCGCAATTGCAATGAGGGAAACTGTCATACGCCCTTGAGCTCCTTCACGATGGAAACCACGTCGGAAACAGGGGCGTCTGTTTTTATTCCGTCCTCATTAAATATGGTCCTTCCGGCAGCATATCCGCGGCCTTTTAGCCTTTCTATGACCGCGCCGTAAGGCACGGAGCTAATCCCGAGCTTCCTCGTTATTACTGGCATAGATATGAAAAACGGGACCTCGGGCTCTAGGTTCAGGCACGAGATAGTCCGTTCCGAATGGCCGTCCTCTATCCCTGACTTAAGCATGTCCCCTGTTATCCTGCGGTTATTGAGCTTTCCAGTGAAGATGTGGCCGAACTGCTGCGTCTCATTTCCGCATTCGGAGCACCTGTAAACTGCCTTTGGGGTTATACCGACGCTGACACCGGCCCACGAGCATGAGTTGCAGTATTTCCCAAAACCCAGCGATTTCATAGATCCATAGGCTTCAGATGCGCCCTTGCGTAGCTTTACGAAGACCCTCATATAATGCATGTCAGCCAGGCTTACCATTGGCTCCACTCCCATGTTGAATTCCGCAGCTTTTTTGATTACGTGGCCTATCAGTATCCGCAGCCCGGCCTCCTTGCAGAGATGGTTGTGGATTGGCACCGCGCCGTACTGCTTGACGCATGCAGAGGCATGTGCTCCGCATAAGACTGCCGTGTCTGTGGCGGTCACCATCAGCAAAGAACCGTCCTTTGATACCTTTAACACGTCATTGATATATGGCGCCGGGGAGCCAAAAGGATCGAGATCCACCACATCAAATTTCTCCGGAGCTTCAATTGAAAACAGCTGCAGGTCCTTGTTCATGACCATTCCTTCAATCTTGTTTGCAGTGAAATTTCTCCTTGCATTCCTTGACGCTTTGGGATTCACGTCAAGTGCAACAACTGTTCCGGCTCCGGCTTCTTGCGCATACCTTATTCCGCGTATGCCTGTGGCCGCTGTAGAATCCAGAATAGAGAATTTGGAAGGCGCAGAGCATTTAAGGAAAGCAACCGAAACGTCGCGCAGGCCTTTCATTGCGGGGTTTAAGAAAACACCCTCGCCCCCTACTATCCTTGCCTTTCCTTCCGTGTACGTTTTACTCACTCTTCCCATTTAACTTCCTTATTGAATCGAGAAGGCCGTGTGCATAAGCTATCGCAGAAAAAGAGGTATAATAATCCTTTTTTCCAAGGAATGCTCTCGAGTCTTTGGCATACATCTCAGCCAGCTCCAGTATTCTGACCTGGGCTTCAGGAAGGTCATTTCTGTCAAGGGCCCTGATGTTCTCTTCAAATATCCTGAGGTCCTTGATTATCCTTTCCTCTATGCTGGCTCCGCCGGTCATTGCGCCAAGCCGCTATTCTTCCATGTAAGGCGCAAGGAAATACGAAACCTGCGCATCTCCTATATTATACCAGAGCTTCATCGGCTCGTTGGATTTCAGGGAGATGTCGATATCATTCCCAGGAGGGCACGCCTTTATCATGTTTTCCAGAAACTCGAGGTTGAATGTCGATTCAGCCTCCTTCTTCGATTCAAGCTTCTTCAAGATGCCGCTGTCGTTCTCATGGAACTCCTCCAGTTCACCTGAGTCTCCCCTTGCCCGTGCTGAGAAAAGGTCTTTCGAGGCATTGAAAGAGATATATGAGGAAAGCATGCTGGCGTCCTTTATTATGTCCTTAAGCGGCTCCCCGTTTATCGTTACGTGGGAGTCAAAATCTACATTAGGCTCCTTCTCAACGCTCTTTTTCACGTCTATCAGCTGTATCCTGTACTTCCTCCTTCCGTTTGGTCCTATGAACTCCAGAAGAAGCTTGTTTTCCGAGTCCTTCATTATCAGTGACTCGCCCTCCCTGGTCCTTGAGAGCATCTTGTCCAGGTTGTCTATGTTGAGCCCTATGCTTACCGGCTTGTCCACATTAAACTTGGAAAAGGACTTGTTGGGCATGTTGAACGAGATCATGCTTATGCTTGAAGGGTCCATTGCCTTCAGGCTTATGCCATCCTTTGTTATGTTGAAAAGGCCTTCATCCACAAGGCTGACTATCGCGTTCACGCAGTCTTTCCAGTATTTCGCATTGTCTATTTTTATCTCGAACAATACACCATCTCCGCTATCTGAATATATGCAAAGATAATAATAAATAAGCCTATGCCATTCGCCGTATTCCATGACTACCGCATGGCTAAAACCCGCGCACGCCAATTCACTGCCTGCCAGCGCCCCTTTCTTATAGTTTTTGTGGCTTATTATAACAATGCTGCTCCATGCAATGCAGCTTTTCCTGTGAGGGCAATGATAGAGTTCTACAAACAGCCATTCACTGCAGAAGAGAGTCTCGAGAGCCTTACGCCATTTGTCAGGAGCTGGTTCTCCTCAAAGTACAAGCAGCCTACTCCTCCGCAGCGTTACTCATTCAAGCTTATCGGCGAGAGGAAGAATCTCCTGATAACTGCGCCTACCGGGAGCGGCAAAACGTTCTCCGCATTCATGGCGGTGATAAGCGAGCTGATGAACATGTCTATCTCGGAAAAGCTGGAGGAGAAGATATACTGCATATACATCTCCCCACTCAGGGCGCTCAACAATGACGTATACCGGAACCTGAGCGTGCCTCTTGAAGAGATATACAAAAACATCTCCCTACCATTGAAAAGGATAACTGCGGGAATACGCACGGGTGACACGCCTCCAAAGGACAGGCAGAAAATGCTAGCCCACCCTCCGAACATACTGGTTACCACCCCGGAGAGCCTCGCCATACTCCTAAATTCGCCTAAATTCGCAGAGAACATGAAGGAGATTAAATACCTGATTGTAGACGAGTTGCACGAGCTCGCAGGCAACAAGCGCGGCGTGCACCTCTCCCTTTCCGTAGAGCGCCTCGCAGAACAGATAGGCCACGATTTTGTACGGGTAGGCCTGGGCGCAACAATGCACCCGCTGGAAGAAGGCGCCAAGTTCATCGCAGGATACAATGACGACGGATCCGAACGCGACTGCTACATAATAGACGCCACGTGGGACAAGCAGATGGAATACATGGCGATGAGCCCCGTAAAGGACATGATAAATGCCAGCGACGAGCTTGTGGAGGGCTCGATATACAAGGTGCTCGACGGGATAATAAAAAAGAACCGTACGACACTTGTCTTCACCAACACGAGGAGCGGCACAGAAAGGGTTGTTTACAACCTGATGAAGCGCTACAAGTATGGCGAGGAAAGCATAGCAGCTCATCACGGCTCGCTCTCAAGGGAGGTGCGCCTTGGCGTAGAGGAATTGCTCAAGAAAGGCAGCCTGAAGGCCGCAGTATCCTCCACCAGCCTTGAACTCGGTATAGACATAGGCACTATAGACAACGTAATACAGATAGGTTCCCCTAAAAGCGTCTCAAGGGCCATACAGCGGATAGGCAGGAGCGGTCACAGCTTCAACGACGTGGCAAAAGGGGAGATAATAGTCACAAACAGGGATGACCTTGTAGAGTGCTCGGTCATGCTAGACGCGGCACGGAAGCGGCACTTGGACTCGGCCACCGTCCCGAGGAACGCCCTAGACGTGCTCTCCCAGCACATTGTCGGGATGTCACAGGTGAAGAAATGGGGCATAGACGAAGCATACTCAGTCATAAGGCGCGCCTATCCATATCACAAGCTGGAGCGCCAGGACTTCATTTCCCTGCTCGAGTACCTCTCGGGAATGTACGTCGGCCTAGAGAGCAGGCGCGTCTACGCTAAGATCTGGTATGATGAGAAGGAAAAGTCCTTCGGAAAGAGGGGAAAGCTCACAAGGCTCATCTACTTCCTCAACCTGGGCACGATACCGGATGAAGTGGCAATAGACGTAATGACCGCTGACAACAAATGGATAGGCAGCATAGAAGAAGAGTTCCTCGCGCGCCTAAAGCCCGGCGATGTCTTTGTACTTGCAGGCAAACCGTACCGGTATGAATTTTCAAGGGTAATGAAGGCCTACGTGACTCCGGCTCCAGGCCAGGTTCCAACGATACCTCCATGGTTCTCAGAACAGCTGCCGCTCAGCTACGAGCTTGCGGTGGAAATAGGCAGGTTCCGCGAAGCCATTTCCTCTGCAATTATCAAAGACGGGTCTCTGAAAGCTTTCGGGAAGAAGAAGGCAGGCAGGCAGAAAGCCAAAGGCGCATGCGAGTCTCTACTCGCCTCGATGCCAATAGACTCAAATGCCAGGGAAGCCATACGCTCTTACTTCTCCGAGCAGCTTCTCTACGCAAAGATCGTTCCAAATGACAGGCTGATCCTTGTAGAGAAGACCCGGGATCCGGAGAACGAGAAAGACCTGACGGTCTTCCATACGCTCTATGGCCGGAGAGTCAACGATGCGCTCTCAAGGATAGCAGCAGTCCTCATAGGAGAGCTCTATGGGGCAGACGTCTCGATAAACATCTCGGACAACGGCTTCGTAATAGCAACAACCAGCGAGGCGAATATAGGCAAGAAGGAACTGGATTCTCTCATGAAAGAACTCTTCGATGCAGACGCAGAACGGATACTCCGCGTAAACATAAGGCGTACTGAGATGATGAAGAGACGGTTCAGGTACTCTGCAGCAAGAAGCTTCATGATATTGCGCAATTACAAGGGCAAGAAGATAAGCGTGAGGAAGCAGCAGATAAATTCACAGCTCCTGCTCAAGGCAGCCGAGGAGATAAATCCCAATTTCCCCATAATAAAGGAGACGTACCGCGAAATAATGGAAGACGTAATGGACATACAACGCACCAAGGAACTTCTCAAAATGCTCAAAGCAGGCAGCGTGAAATACAAAATAATAGAGACCAAGGTGCCATCACCATTCTCCCATAACCTGATAGCCACTGGCGCAACCGATGTAATAATGATGAAAGACAGGCGCAGGCACCTGAGGGAGCTGCACAAGCTTGTGATGAAGAGAATAGCGGCGAGGTAGTTTTACGAAGATAAATGGGCACGCGGAGATACTCGACGGGCTGCCTCTTCTCTACCTGAAAGGCATCTCGGCAATCGCCTGCTCAGACCTGCATCTCGGATACGAAGGAGTCGCTGCCGACCGCGGGTCCTTCCTGCCAAAAGTAAACCTGAGACGAATAAAGGAGATTATTTCAGAGGGCGCCGAGAGGACAGGCGCTACCAGGCTCATAGTGGACGGCGACATAAAAAACGAGTTTTCAAAGGTTCACGTTGAGGAAGCAAATGAATTCAGGGAACTCAGTAGATATCTCCGCAGCGAGCTCAGGATGGACGAGGTGATACTCGTAAAAGGGAACCACGACAATTTTATCGACAGGCTCGGAACAACTCCTGGTTTCAGGATATACTCCCAGGAAGCAATGATCTCTGGAATGCTCTTCTTCCATGGGGAGGACCTTCCAAAAAACAAAGGGGGCTCGATGCTTGTGATGGGGCATATCCATCCCGCAATAGTCGTGTACAATGCACTCGGCATAAGGGAAAAGCTGAAGTGCTTCCTTTACGGAAGGCTCAGGGACGGGCGCGAGGCGATAGTTCTTCCGGCCATGAATTATTTTGCTGAAGGTGTAGGCGTAAACTCCGAGGACATAAGGGGGATGGCGCCAATATTCCGGGACATGCTTGACATAAGTTCAATGCGGGCATTATGCATAGGCGAAGGCGAGACCCTGGACTTCGGCCAGATAGGCAAGCTGAAGGATGCTTTGTTCTAGCTTAAATATTTTTACTTCTAAAAAACCTAGATACTGTGCAAAACGCAAACAAGGCCAAAGAGGGCTTATACGCGGCTGTTATCGGCAGGATAGACCTGCTTAAAAGCTGGATAGACGAAGGTGCCGATCCAAATACCACTGACGAAGACGGCTCAACCCCGCTTATGCTCGCGGCGGCCAATGGCCATGCGGATACAGTCACCTTCCTTCTGGAAAACGGCGCAGATCCCTCATTAAAAGACACTGACGGATGGACCGCAGCAAAACTTGCCTCGAACGCCGGCTTCCCTGAAATATCCTCTCTTATAGAAGGCGAAGCAGGAAAAGGGGTGAGTCGGGGAAACAAGCTTCCCAAGGAAGTCGAAGAAATAGCAATAGTGTCATTCGTCAAGGAAAGGGCCGAGGAGATAAAAGCGGTGCTTGGTAAAGTCACCCTTTCAGGAGGCACCGACGAAGAAGCCATAAAAGAGGCGAACAACCTCAACCTTCTCCTATTTACCGAAGCCTACTCCTTCTCCAAAAGCCTTGATCCAGAAACAAAGAAGTCTGCGGAAGGCATACTCAATGCCGTAAACGGCAACTTCGAAAAGACTGCTGAAGAAACTGGCAGAACTGCAGAAAACATCGACATAAGTTCCATAAACGTAAAAGAATTCTCATCACTCCTTGAAGAAGACAAAGATACCCTCAAAGGCGTCACGCGCGGCATATATGAGTCGATAACCCTCTTTGCAAACGATGCGCTTGGAATATCTCCCTCCGAATTCACTGTCAAGTACGGCGCATACCACAAGCGCCTGATGAAGATGCGCGAGGCCCTCCTAGACTCCCTGAGATCCAGCGTTGGCGAAAAGCCAAAAAGCTCGAGAAACAGTCTAAGAATTGCAAAAACGATAGGCGGAAAAGAATAGCCACGCGTGCCATGGTGGACTAATGATATTTATATACACGGACGGCGCATCAAGGGGAAACCCAGGTGAGAGTGCATCTGGCTACCGCGTAATAGACAATAAAGGCAGGCTCCTTTTTTCACATTCCTTCTACAACGGAATAAAAACAAACAACGAGGCCGAATACCTTGCAGTAATAGCGTCGCTGGAGCGCGTTGAAAAAGAACTGGGCAGCCAAAACGAGATCCTCCTGCGTTCTGACAGCCAGATTGTGGTCATGCAGATGAAGGGACTTTACAAGACCAAAAAGAAGGAGCTGCTTGAATTAAGGAAGAGGGCAGCTGCAGCGGCATCAAAATTCTCCTCATTTTCGATAGAGAGCGTGCCAAGAGAAAACACCGAGATAACCAATGTCGACAAATCCCTTAACGATCTCCTTGACCTGCGGTCTGGCCCTGGCAAGGAAGCCCTGCCATCCGCATAAACGAGACATTAACATTCAAATAAAGATATAAATATGACTCCGAGCCCATCTTATATCATGGCATCCGAGGAGAATGAAAAAAGCCAAGAGAGCGGAAGCAGGACCTCTGCGACGGACAACCAAGAGGCCAAGGACTTTTATTCCCAGGCGGGCAAGGCGTTTGAGGAAAACAAGTTCGAGGAAGCGATAGATTTCTATTCAAAGGCAATTGCCACTGACCCAAAATACTCAAGCGCATACTTCAACCGGGCTCTCTCATACGCTATAATAAACAAATATGACGAGGCAACCCATGACGCCGAGACGGTTCTGGAAATGGAGCCGGACAGCTACGATGCGCCCTATGTCATGGGCATAATATCCGAGTACCAGCATGACTACCAGGGTGCAAAGGAATGGTACGAGAAGGCGCTTGCCAGAAAGCCCGACTACGAACAGGCAAAAGCACGCCTTGACCAGCTAGCAACCAAGCTGCAGCAGGAAGCCGAAGCTCCTGCCTCTGCATCTTCGGTACTCAACGGAGAGAAGGCAAGTGTATCAGGAGACAAGACCGAGATCGCCGAAGGCCAGATAAAGAAGGTCAAGTTCCACAAATCCAACATAAAGTTCAAGGACGTAGTGGGCATGGAAGAGCAAAAGAAGCTCATCTATGAAAATGTAATACTTGCGATAAGAAAGCCGGAGCTGCTAAGAGCATACGGCAAAAAGCTCGGCCTCGGAGTCATATTCTACGGGCCTCCTGGCAACGGAAAGACCTATCTCGTGAATGCCATAGGCGGAGAAACCGGTTCCAACGTGATAATAGCAAGGATAAACGAGATAGTCGACATGTATGCAGGCAACACAGAAAAGAACATGCATGCGATATTCGAGCAGGCGCGCGCAAACACCCCCGTTATAGTCTTCTTCGACGAAATAGACGCGCTGGGTATGAAAAGGAGCGGAGGCGGGGGCGGCGAGCAGCAAAGCTACATGCGGATGGCAGTCAACCAATTTCTCCAGGAACTTGACGGGGTGGAGAAGAACCCTGAGGGCATATTCGTAATAGGAGCGACCAACCAGCCATGGGACATAGACTCTGCGCTAAAGAGGAGCAAGCGTTTCGGCGAATCCATATACGTGCCGCCACCTGACTACAGGTCAAGGAAGTCCGCATTCATATACAACACTAGGAAAATGCCGCTTGGGCATATAGGTTTCGGAAGGCTCGCAAGGGCCACGATTGGGTTTTCGCAGGCAGACATAGAGGAGATATGTGACAAGGCCGCGCTCATTCCTGCGGCTGAGGAAGACAGGACTGGAAAGCGGCGCAAGATAACGATGAAAGACTTCCTCAGGATGATAAAGAAGCACGGCAACAGTCTCGACGACTGGTATGCCCAGATGAAGAAGGAGGTAATAAGCAAGACTGAGACGAGCATCGTGGATGGGAAGAAGCAGACTGTGGTAAAGGAGGGGAAGCTTACTCCCGAAGAAAAGGCCAGGTACAAACCCATGATAAAAGACGTCAAGAGAAACACCAACCGCGTCTACATATCCGTGAAGAAGGCCTTAAGGTACATATCCCTGAATTTGTTCTGAGACGTCTCGTCTCACTGTTTCCTCTGCGGCAGGAGTAGCCAAAAACAGAATACTCATCCTGATCGATTATCCTGACTTTCGTCATGCATCAAACACAACGAAATGGCTTCCAAACAACTGCTGCGATCCGCATCTGCGGCAGGAACTGGATAAGCCTACTTCCTGCTTGAAGATCTCTGACCTCCCATCCTAAGCAACAGTATAATTGCCACTATTAGGAGAACCACTATGAATACAAGCAAATATTCTATCAGCGGGCTTGTCTGGCTTTGTCCAGTGTTCTGTGCCTGTGTTGTAGGTGGAGTGGTTATCTGGGGGGCAGGCTGCGCCGGCGTCGTTGTTGATGCGTTTGAGCTACTGCCTGTATTCTGGCTCTGCTGTATTGGCGGCGGCACAACTGCATATGTAGGCGGGTAAACGGTTGCGGTTGCAAGGTCTATGCCTATCACTGAATTGTTGTATGGGTCAGTCAGGTATGCATAGCTGCCTCCAGGGGCAATGGCTATTCCGCTAAGGAACCCTTTTGCAAAAGGCGCCGCTTTTATTATTCCTACGACTGTGTTGTTTACCGTACTTATTATGCTGATGCTTCCATCGCCTGCGTTCGCTGCGTATACGAACGGGGTAGAAGGGGAGACTGCAACGCTGTCAGGGCCTTCTCCAACCACGATTGTCTTTACAAAGGAGTTGGTGTATCCGTTTATCACGCTGACGCTTCCGTTGAACTGCCTGCCTAAATAGAGCTCAAGCGGCAGGTTATAGTTGCTTGTGTATACGTACTGGCCATTTGGCGTTATGGCAACGCTGTCAGCCCCATACCCTACTGGTATTGTTGATATGACTCTGTTGGTGGTAGTGTTTATTATGCTTAAGGAAGAGTCATCATAGTTTGCTACATACGCAAAGCCACCGCTTGGCGATATGGCTATGCCCTGCGGCCCGCGTCCCACCTTTATCTGGGAAACGACTGTACCTGAATTCAGGTTCACCACTTCTACCGTGCCATTGGGCTGTGTGCCGTTTACTGCGTTGTAAGGGTTGGTTACATATGCATACTTCCCGTCAGGTGTTATTGCAATGCCATAAGGCGCACTGTCCGGGATTGCAATCCTGCTGATCGTTCCTGTCTGTAGATTTATGCTGCTTATCCCAGATCCGTTATAATCTGTTACATACAATGAGCTCCTGTCAGGGCTTATTGCTATGCCTTCCAGTGCGTAGCCTACCCTTAAGGTTTTCTGTACTGTTCCGGATGTCAAGTTAATTAACGTTACATTGCCTCCGTAGTCCGCAACATATGCTGTGCTCGAGTTTACTATCAGGCTCCTAGGAAGGCTCTCATGCCCAAGGACGACTGCTCCACTGCTGTATGCGCTCGCAATCTGCGGGGCAATCACGAGCGAAATAAAAACGACTGCAATAACTAGCGAATAACTCTTATGCACAATTACACCTAATATAGGATGCACGACTGTATTTAAATATATTTCGTTGGATAAGTGACAGAATTATACTAAACCCATCCCAACGACAAGACGCAACTCGACAGGCACTAGCGAAAAGAACATGAAAGGCGACACCACACTACGGCCAAATCCTGTTTATCTGTCTCTACCAAAAAGGCAATAGATTTAATAATAGAGCCATTAATAAGATTGTGTGATACTATGGAAGCATACTGTGTCAAGTGCAAGCAAAAGAGGGAAATGAAAGACGCAAAGCAGGTAACCATGAAGAATGGCAAAAAAGCAACTACCGGTTCCTGCACGTCCTGCGGTACCAAGATGTTCAAGATAGGGGGCTAAGCCTCCTATCCTGCATCGCCTGCGCCGTCCTTCAGAATCAGTGCCACTATTCTATTCCTGCTACTGGTGACATCTTCTTCTAAATGGATCTTGCTGTGCGAATAGCCATCGTCCTTCACGGCCACAGTCCAAGAATATTACAAATCAATGCAATCCTTAGCATGAAGCGTACGTCCTAATGCTGAAACAGCTGCTTCCGGCCACTATCTTGACTACTGTCAGGTTGAAGATAAGCGTCTGGCCCGCAAGCGGTGGGTTGAAGTTTACGGTAGCATAGTTTCCATTGTCTGCTGTAACGGTTCCCTGAACTACCTTCCCGCTTATGTTTCCTGCCACTCTCTCGCCGACCATCACTGACGTGTTTGAGAATATTGATATAGGCACGTTGGCTACCAGGCTGGGATTCACTGCGCCATATGCCTCATTATACGGTATGACGAGCGTCTTCGGCACGCCAAGGCTCATGCCAACAACTCCGCTGTCCATTCCTGAAATCACCTGCCCAGAACCGACTGTAAACTGAAGCGCCTGCCCGCCAACATTGGAATCAAAGACAGTGCCGTTTGTTAGTTTTCCCGTATAATATATGTAAATTGTATCCCCTTTCTTCACCTTCGGCGCGCCGCGGCTTGAAATCGCATAGACCGTGACTACGGCGGCCAGCGCCAGGACACCACAGGCGAGCAACAGTAATTTTACCTTCATGCAAATCATTCCACACTAATATTAATCAAAAAATAAATAAAGGGCTCGTGTCCGAGCCCATCCGATATCCTATTTAAAGTGTCGTTTTCAATAACTTCATAATAACCTGATATGGATGGAGCAGACAAATCTTCTAGGGGCAACTTCCATAGGCTTAGGCGCAATAATAGGCGCAGGAATTTTCGTCTTGAGCGGAACCGGTATTTCACTGGCAGGCACTGGCGTACTCATCGCATTCATTTTTACTGGAATACTGGCAATCATGGTCTCACTCCAGGTAGGCGAGCTTACCAGTGAGATGCCAGAGGAAAGAGGCGCGACGTACTCCTTCGCCTACAAGGCCTTCGGGAGCGAGCTGGGTTTCACAACCGGCATACTCAGGTATGTGGGCACTACAACTTCAATATCTGCAATAGCACTGGGCTTTGGTTCTTATTTTGTCTCGCTGTTCGGCATCAACAAAATATACACCGACCCTCTCTCAATATTGCTTATAATAGCCCTTACCCTGATAAACTACCGTGGCATAAAAAAGACTGCAAAATATGAATCATTCATGGTCATCTTCAAAATACTCGTTCTTATTGTTTTTGTTGCATTCGCAATCCTTGCGGGGCATTGGAGCAGTTCCCACTTCTCCGGATTCGGACTAAGCGATGCCTACGGCATATTTGCTGCAAGCGTCCTGGCGATGTTCGCCTACTCCGGATTCCAGTCAATTGCAAACATAGCCCCCAACATAAAGGGAGGAGGCAGGACAGCGGCAAAGGCGATACTCCTCTCAACAATAATCAGCATGGTGCTATATGTTGCCGTCACTGCATCACTGATGGCGCTTGCCCCGGCAAAAGAATATGGGATAACGGCAGATCCGCTCAGCTTCGCACTGCACTACGCAAATGCACCTTCCTGGCTATTTGTGCTTGTAGGCATAGGCGCCCTTGTGGCAACTGCAACAGCGTCGCTGGCCATGATAATCTCATCGTCAAAGACGGCTTACCAAATGGCCGATGACGGGCTCCTCCCGGAGAGATTCAAGAAGCGTACTGCAACTGGCGACACACCTACATTCGCCCTGGTGTTTTCTTCCCTTATTGGGATTGTAATGCTTCTTGTATTCTCAGGAAACGTTTATACCATTGCCTCCATAAGCAATTTCGGTTCGCTGTTCAGCTACATAATGGTATCACTGGTTGTGATAAAGATAAGAAAACTTAGGAAGGCAAACAGTACCGGAACCCTGCTAAGGAACTTCAAGATAAAGATAGACAACGGCATAAAAGCCCCGCTCTATCCATACCTGCCTATCGCTTCGTTGGCAATGGTGGTTGTCTTCTTCTATGGGCTACCATCGATTGCGCTGAAGGGCGGAATGATAATAATTGCATTGTCAATAATACTCTATTACAGTCTCAGAGAACTGGAGAACAAGCCAATAATACGGCTGAAGCTTTTCAAGTAGCGAGAGTGGTTGTAACGCCAACATGCCTGCCTATGGCAGAGACTCTCCCGCCAGACTCACCGATGCGTGATCCTCGCAAGTGCATAGCTTGCAAAAGACATTGCGACTCCAGCAACTACAATCTCTGCTCCTGTTGTTGCATGACCTGTCTCCGAAACAAATGCCGAGAGCCTGAGAAGTGCTGCAAATGAGAGTAGGAGTGCCCCATACGTAATCCAAATGAGTCCCTGTTTTTCACCGCGCCGCTTTACCATGACCATATCTCCAAACTAAAGGCATAAAACTCTTGCTTCTGCCCCGGCGGCCTGCAGCCACTCTTCTTTGTTCCATGCCATTCAACACGGCCGTCACTGCCACAATTGCGTCTTCCGGCCCTCCTCCAAAATTAAACACATTTATAATACTACGCATTTCATCATGGTGTGGTATTGGCGGATAAGATGGCCACTTTTATTTCAAACAGCATGTCAAGCATGGCGGATCCGTTCGGCGAGACCGCAGAAACTGTCAGAAGGCTCGAGTCAAGCGGTACAAATGTCATAAAACTTATCATAGGGGATCCTTCCAGATACTTCAAAATACAGGAAAACATCGCAGAGGCATACACCCGGGCAGTAACTTCCGGGAAAACTTTTTATACTGAAGGACAGGGTCTGCTTCTGCTAAGGGAGGCGGTGGCCAATCGCTACGCTGGCATGTACGCTGCAGACTTCAGCGCAGATGACGTCATAATAACCCAGGGTGTAGTGGAGGCGCTTGACTTCCTAAACAGGTCCCTTGTATCCAAAAACGACAGGGCATTGCTCATGGCACCATTCTTCACCCAATACGCACCAAGCATCACGATCAATGGCGGCATGCCCCTTATAGCCCATTACTCAGAAACGAAGAACTGGGGGATAACATACGAAGACTTGGAAAAAACGCTTAGGGGAAGGTCTAGAAAACCAAAGTACATGCTTATAACAAATCCAAACAACCCCACGGGCTCAATTCTATCTGAAAAAAACCTGCGCGAGGTAATAGAGTTCGCCAAAGACAACGAAATCTTTCTGGTCTCCGACGAGATATACGATGAAATTGTCTATAACGGCGTAAAACTGGCCAGTGTAAGCAAACTGGGGGAAGGGGTACCGCGCATGATACTCAACGGCGCCTCAAAAAACTACGCCGCCACTGGCTTCAGGCTCGGATTCTCCATAATTCCTGGGGAAGACAAAAAATCAAAGCAGCTGCGCGAAGCGTTCGTCAAACTTTCCTATTCGCGCCTGTCTGCCAATACTCCATCCCAATATGCAATGGTGGAAGGCCTGGAGAACAAGCAGGCACATAAGAAATTTATACGAGACATGGTGTCTAAAATAGCAACCCGCACAAATCTAGCATCAAAAATAATAAACCAGACGGCATATCTCAGCTCCATAAAACCAAGCGGCGCATTCTATGTCCTTGCAAAAATAAATCTGGGCCTTTTAGACATCAAAACCGACGCCGAGTTCGTGCAAAAGCTGATCACAGAGGAACATGTCCAACTAACCCGCGGATCAAGCTTTGGCACTCCCGGATATGTCCGGCTAGTATCGCTACCTCCTGAGGATGTCCTGGTGGAGGCAGTCAGACGCGTAGAGCGATTCTGTAAAAGGCACAGAAAATGATCCTCATCGGTTAATGCGCTCGTATAAGATGAATTCCATCGCCACCCACAACCACCAAAAATCCACGCCTACGATCTCTCAGGAACAACAGATTACCGAATCTCTTGTCGCAACGTTTATAATATCTTCCCACGATAAAGTATGCTGGATTTACATGGCCAAGCCATCCAAGAAGCCTGCGGACAAGCTAAAGGCACTCATTAAGACGCAGGAAATCAATGAGATGCTCTCAAAGAGCATAACGGAGAGCGAAGCCCTGCAGAACTCAGGGGACGACAGGCCCGAATACGAAGCCCACGTCACCGACCTCCTTGATAGGAAATCAGTAAAGAGTGCAAAGTCCCCACCAAAGAAGAAAGCAAAGCTCGGCATTACCAAGTTCTTCGAAAGGAAGAAAAGGTAAGATGCACAAGCGCTCCGAACTTGTTCTGTGGCAGGCAATAATAACAGGTATCAAAAGCAGCTATTTCTGTTACTACTGTAACACAGAATATTTATACTCGTAATTGCATACAATATAGTATCCTGACAGCAACAGCGCAACCTACAAAATTGCCTATAGCAAGAGACAGATACTATGTCCATATTCCAAGAAAGAAGAGTGCAAACAAGCATCGGCCCAATAGGCTTCGCAGGCCCCTCGGCTTCGAGCCGCATCAAGGGCATAATCTCCGGCATTGCCTCCACCAAAGAAGACCTTGAATCTCGCCTCTGCGAAGTAAGGAAAGGGGCGTTGCAGCTCACTCTTAATCCGGAGTCAAGGAAGCCGATGTTCAAGGACAAAAGCAGGCTTACTATCCGGATTGTAATGGATCAGGCTCTCTCAAAGCACCTGCGGAAGAGGCTCGCTGAAAAGGCGCATGAAGGCATAGAGATAGAAGCTGAGTTGCCTTTCAAAGGAGAAAGATCCACTAAACTGGTGCTAGTATACCTATCATACAACGACCCATCAAGGAAGCTGGACCAGCACCAGCTCGCCGACCTCTACAGGAAAGCCGTAGGTTACTACAAGGAAGCAAGTTCCACCCGCGCAAAACTCACGACTATACTATCTGAAGCCAGGAGAAAAGGCTACTCCTTTGTGACATTCAACGGCCCCGAGTATATTTCGGTCCTTGGAGCAAACTCCATAAGAGCCGAGGCGTTGCCAGCATTGCTTAGTGACGTATACAAGGAATATGATATCATCAGTGCATACCGGGTGGTAACTGCGCCAGAAAACACGATAACCATAGCAGTAAAGGAAGGGGAGGTGGTAGGGATGAGCATACTTGAAAGGGATTCGATACCCCACAACGGAGGCGAGATCAGCATAGCCGAGGTAACTGATGGAATGGTCAGGCCTGGGCACAATGGAAACAACCTTTACCTGGCAACAACTTCACAGCTCATAGCAAATGCCGAATTGCCCGCTGACGGAATAATCTTCGGTGAGGCAACCTTTACGCATGAAGCAGTTCCGCGCGCGTTTGCCGCGCTTGGTGCGGACTTCAGGGGCATACTGGAAAGGCACCTGCACATAAACGGAAGGCTGACTGACTTTGCCGTAATGCAATTCGGCCAAGAGCAATTGATAAGGGAGCTTGCACTTGCCATAAGAAATTGAAGTGATAATATGGAGAACGCAGAAAAGATACTCGGGGAACTTGTTGGAATAAACTCGGTGTTTCCAGGAGAGGGACAGCTAGCCCATCATATACGTGAATTTCTTGAAAAGAAGGGATTCAAGACCAAGCTCAGCGAGGTCCAGCCGGGAAGATACAACCTTCTTGCAGAGAACGGAGGCGAGGGACGGGCACTACTCTTCTACGGACATCTGGATACTGTTCCTGTTTACGGAGAATGGCGTACTAACCCATTCTCTCTCTCTTCTGACGGCAGCAAGATGTATGGCCTAGGTGTCTGCGACATGAAAGGGAGCATAGCGGGAATGCTCTCCATTTTAGACAAAGGCATAAAAAGAAACATGAAGCTGCTCTTCTGCGTAGACGAGGAGAATATCTCCAGGGGGGCCTGGCATGCTGTTGAAAATGAGAGAGAATGGTTCAGAGACGTCTCGTTCATACTCTCGGGAGACGCTGCAGTGTCTGACACATACGCCGGAGGCGCAGATACAATAACCGCAGGGCGGAGAGGACGTACCGTAATAGACATAGACGTCGAAGGCGTTTCATCGCACGGCTCCAGCCCGGAGCGCGGGGTAAGTGCTATAGACGAAGCAGCTAAGATAGTCTCAAACATAAAGCGTTTCGAGTTGAGAAAACACCCTGAAATGGGTATGGAAGCGATATTTGTCAGGGAAGTGACTGCAGCATCGACCAGCCTCGCCATACCCGAAAAGGCACATATGGAGCTCGACATCCAGCTAGTCCCGCCAAGCACGGCAGAAGATGCAATGAAGCGCTCCGAAAAGTTTGCTGAAGCACTGCGCGCCGAAAATATACTTGACCAAAGGACAAAGCTGCGGATAGGCATACACAAGCGTGACACCCCTTACATAAAGCCATTTGCCACTGCGCTTGACACTGAAAAATTGCGCATCCTGCTTAATGTGATTGCATCGAGAAATGGAAAAGCAAAGATAAACTACAGCAACTCAGTTGCAGATGACAACGTATTTGCGACTGAGCTCGGCCTTCCCGTAGTATGCATTGCGCCGATGGGCGGCAGGGAGCATTCCACTGACGAGTGGATATCCAGGAAGAGCCTTGGGGAGGTCTCGTCTCTCTACGAAGCGCTTGCCGAAAAACTGTAATAAACCCAACAAGATACGCAGAGAGATTGTTCATATGGTATTTGGTTTTTCAAGGCGGAGCGATGCAAAGAGCGAACACGCGATAGGCCTCTCGACTCTCCGCGCAAACGGTATAGAAGGAAAGCCTCTTGTTGTATATAGTTTTGTAACTCCAGAGCACAGGCTACCTGTCGCAGACCCTGCAGGAGACTGGTACCTTAATACTGCAATAGTGCCAACGCTAAGGCCAGGAGAATCAGCACTTGTCACCAAACTGCTTCCGGGCCTTGAAAATTACTATCACCTAATGGGGCTCCTCAGAAAGGGAACCGAGCTGATACAAGTCGAACCTAACCTTGGCAGCAACACCAGAAGCCCTTTCGGGTATGCGGCAACAGACCCGCTTGTGCTGGCAGAAAGGAGGCATATAAACGGAAAATATGTGCTGGTATCCCCATTCTCGACAAACACGATAAACAGCCACGCAAGACGCCTCGGCATCCAGACGATTGGATTTCCTGACAGCACCCTGACAAACAACAAGGCGCTTATACGCGAAAAGGAAATTGCTGAAAAATACGGGATCAGGACGCTTCCCGGGTTTATCACCTACGACTACGACGACGTAAAACAGGCAGAAAGAAAGTTTTCCGGCACGCCGCACGGTATCTGGATGAAGCTCCCTGTAGGCAGCGGAGGAGATTATGTAATGCATCTGCACGACGCCTCAAAAGCAGAGATATATTCGGGACGTAACAGAATCAGGCATCTTCTTGCCGAGCATTTCCGCAGGGAGAAGTTCGAAGGCTTCGAGGGATTCTGGCCACAAAACATGTTCTCCCCAAAAGACTTCCCACTTATAATAGAAACTGACGTGAGAAACCTTGTCGAGCCTGGCATTGGAAAGGTTATCAACGGAAGCACCCAGATAATAACCAATACCAACGGCACGGCAGAAGTGGGAATGATGTCACAGCAGATAACAACCAAGGAAGGCATCTACATAGGCAATATTCCACTCATAAGGGAGTACCAGATAAACTCTCATGTAAAGCTCCTTCTCGAGGAAGAAGCTACGAAAGTCGGCAGGTACAACATCGAGGTAAATGGATACCATGGCATACAGGGCATTGACTGGTTCCTTGTATATAATGGAAAAAACATACAGTATTTCCTGACTGAGTTAAATTCACGCCCCACCATTGCCACTATCGCATGGATGGTTTCCGAGAAGCTCGAAGCTGATTCCTGGGTAATAACAAATGCATATACTACCAAGCCGATGACAAGTATAGACGACTTTATCTCCCTGGTTGGGGATAAGTTAGCTTCTCCGACTTCAATCTACGATACGAAGGAACGGATAGCCGGGGAAGGTCTTGTTGTACCTATAGCGTTCCGCACCCTTATCGGGGCTAATGGGAAAACAATACCTTCAACAGACATGAAAATCCAGGTATTCGGCAGCGACATAGGCCACTGCCATCGCATTCTAAATAGCCTGGAGGAGAAGGGTATAATCTTCACAGAGCGAAGGGATTAATAATCGACTATTGTACTTTGGTTGTTCGAATGGGCGTACTCAACCTGCTTACAGATCTTGTCTCAATAAAATCTGAGTTTCCCGAGGAAGGCGAAGTAGCGCGTTTCATAGAGCACCACCTTAAGCAAAACGGATTCTCGACCTCGAGGCAGTACCTAGCCAAATACAGATTCAACATCATTGCAAGCAGGGGGAAAAGCCCTAAAGTCATCTTCTACGGCCATATGGACACTGTACCTCTCTACGGGAAATGGAAGACAGATCCGTTCGTACTGACTAAAAATGGCGACAGGCTGGCAGGCCTCGGCAGCGAAGACATGAAAGGCGGAATAGCTGCAATCATTGAAGCCGCGGAAACTTCAGACCATCCCTCCAAACTAATCTTCTGCGTCGACGAGGAGAATATCTCCAGTGGCGCCTGGCATGCGGTCAAACACGCCAAACAGTGGTTTAGCGAACCAAAAGTTATAATTTCAGGAGAGTCCGGCACCTCCGAAAAGAGCTCAGGCGGCGTCTCCAACCCCACTCTGGGCAGGAGGGGAAGGTGCGTTGTCTCCATAT
>DAHXKV010000048.1 GCA_027366155.1 Microcaldota archaeon | reverse complement strand
GCTGGTAAACTTGCGCCTGGGTAAGGTATGTACTATAAGTCTGGACATTCGCTATCTCGCCATCGAGGTACCCATTCACTCCAATAGGCCTGCTGCCCTGCACGTTTGTAATCCACCAGTTATATACGGGCGCACCGGAGGTGCCTGTTCCTGCAGCGACCTCCTGCCCATCGACGTAAAATACCTCCTCTCCGCTGCCAGAAGGGCTGTAAGCCAGCGTCAGGAGGTGCCATCCGGGTGTATTCTCCGTATATTCCAGCGGATTGCCTCCGTTCGAGCTTCCAATCTCCGCATAAAGGTTCATGCTGTTCTCGCTTATCACTGCCTGGCTGCCCGTACTCTCGCTCAGCGGCGAGGCGGCACCGTAAAGCGGGCCGTTGTTTGTCGAGTTAACGTACGCCCATACTGATGCTGTAACTGGGTTGCTTCCGAACGAGCTGCCTATCCATCCATAAGCATAGCCCATGCCGTTGAAGCTTGCGGCTTCGGCAGAAGGCGTCCCCGACGGCGCAAGTCTGTATGTTACGCCATAAGGGGTGACCAGGCCCTGCTGCCCACTGTAGTCATTCGAATTGCCGTCAAGCGGCCACCATCCCACCAGTCCTGCAGAAGAGATGGGTATTCCTTCTACGCCTCTTGAATATATGCTGGAGACGGCGACCCCCGGAAGCGTGGTATTGTAGACCTGCACATTGGATATAGTGCCGTTAAAGTAGGAAGCTTTGTACCCTCCTATTCCAATGTAGTTTCCTGAAGTCAGAAAAATAAAAGGGAGATTCAATGTACGCTGCTGCCCATTAAGATAGACTGCAACTGTGTTTGCCCCTTCATAATATGTAAACCCTACAAACTGCCATCCGCTACTGACTGCCATGCCGCTCTGCAGGTTGTCGCCCACCTCATTGAATATAAGGTTGCCGGAGGCAACTCCCAACGCTGCATCACGGCCTCCGGGAATGCCTTCCCCGATTATTGGGTAGTTGCCTGAGAGGGAGTTTCCTGTGAAATACACCCACCCAAATATGGACCTCGAGGTGTTGCCCTGCGGAAGGTTGTTTGAGCTGACGCTTATTACGCTGTTCACTCCGTTGAAATTGCCCGTTTCCAAATTGAACCCGCCGAAGGTCAGCAGTCCTTCCGAAGAGGTGCCGTATGTGTTATCAGAGGCTCTTTGCATGTATGACGGGGCAAACTGGGTAGCAAAATATCTTCCGGAAGCTACTGAGTTCCTGAGATCCTCTATGTTGAATGTCGAGAGGCCAGGCCCGTACAAAAGTATGCCTTCTCCTGTCTTTATGTAGCTTGCTGGGTTCACCCCGCCTGCATAGCCCAGGTAAGGGACCGACGGAATACGATTCAGGGTGTTTGCCTCAGTTATAAGCCCGGCGAAGCCATTTTCGCAGCCACTGTTCGTTATCGTCCCGGCATTCTGCGTAACGAGTATTACGGAGTTGCTTACTTCTGGGGAGAGGGCCGGGCACCCGGATCCGGCAGGCAGCACGTTTGCCACTCCATACGCGAAGTTGTAATAGCTTCCATTCACCGCAGGGAATCCGAAAGCGTCGGAAACCTGGCTGCCGAGGCTAGCGAAGTATATGTTTCTCAGAACGCCGCGCTGCGCGTAGAAAAGGTCCGGCATGCCCGTAAGGTTCAGGGTCGCGTTTACAGGAAAGCTGTATGCATACATACCCGCACTGGTATTGAATCTCAGATTCTCCACATAGCTTACTGAGATCGTGTATGAGTTGTTCTGGAATATATACGGCCTTGTCTCGTTGATCTCCACAGTTCCGATGGAGTTGTTCAGGCTTGAGAGCATGCTCTGGTTGTATGAGGCAAGAGTCAGCCCCTGCATATCCGCAGAAACGACGTTCTCCCCATATCCCGAAGCGTTTGGTACCACCCCGTCTATCATGATGTTAGATGTGTAATAACTGAGATTTGAGATGAAGTTTCCTTTTCTCAGCACAGGCGAAGATTCGTATACGGAGAGATATTTTAACGCAGAGTAAAGGCTCTGGCTGGCAAAGTCGTGTGCACTCAGGCGCAGCGCGCCTCCCGATTCCTGTGCAGCTGTTGAAACGGAGATTGATGACGCAAGGCTGTCATAGTTGGTGTTCGTTATCATAAATGCGAAAAGCTCCGCAACCATCAGCACAAACATGAGTAACACTGCGGTACTCATCATCTGTGCCTTCAGCCTCCTTTTATCTCCAATCAATGCCATTTCAATATACCTATATTGTACAGCCACGACGAGACTGTGTAGTTTAATGCGTATTGTGTTCCGTAATTCCCATTCCCCGAGTAATCGTTTGCATTGCCGTCAAGCGGCCACCATCCCACAAGGCCGCTACCCATAAGCGGAGGCCCGTCTATGCCTTCTGAATACAAGGCCAGCTCCTGTGCAGGGTCTAGCGAGGCGTTGTAGAGCTGCACATCCGCTATCTGCCCCGGGAAAAAGTACTCCTCGGAGGAGCCCGAATAATAAGCACCGATACTCGATTCCGCCAATACTGTATTGGGGGGCGAGTTTCCTGACAGGGTGCCGGTTGAGTATGATCTGTTAATGAACAATGTCACTGAGTCTGAGCCCTGCTGATACGAATAGCCTACAAAAACCCATTTGTTGTACGGGATCAGGGAGTTGTACGTGTAGCCGTTAGACCCACTTCCGAAGTGAAGCTGGTCGGAGGCAAGATTTACCTGCAGGGCGGAATGCTCTCCGGAAGAAGAACTTCCATAGCTGAACACGTTTCCGATGGCATTGCCTGTTGCTGGAGAGGGTATCTCTATCCACGCGAAGGCAGACCTGGCATGGCTTCCGGAAGGCATTCCTGACTCTCCTGTTGCAATATAGCTGCTCTTCCCGTTTAGCACTGCAGAATAGAAAGAGGAGCTTACGGGCACCGAAGAGTGTGAAATCGAGGAGGAAGAATTAATCCCTGGAGGTACGTATCCGGAGTCTTGGAAGCCGACACTTACTGGGTAGCCTGTGTTTCCTGCAGGGCCATAGTCATTCGAATTGCCATCGAGCGGATACCAGCTTTCCAGGCCTGCACCTGCCACCGGACCGCTTGATAAGCCCTGCTGGTACATCAAAACGACCTGGTTCGCCGTGAGCGCGGTGTCATACGTCTGTACATTTGATATCATTCCGTTGAACGTGCCCGGTCTTCCTCCGTTGTACTTTCCTATGTCTGAAATGTCGTTTGACGCCAGCGTAGTGTAGAGGCCGTAGGAGAGCGGCACTATCTCGCCGTTGTTCCCGACATAAAGCGTTATCTCGTTTGATCCTGCTACATACGTATATCCTGCAAGTTCCCAGGAGTTCTGCGGGAATGCTGTTGTATACTGCACCATGTCGTCCCCACCGGCGCTGAAGTTGAGGTAGCCTTTGTATATGGACAGGTCTGCTCCCTGGCCGAGCGTTCCGTGGTTTCCATAAGAATATATGGGGTCTGATAACCCTCCCGTGAAATATACCCATGCGAATACCGAACGAGATCCGCTTCCGGATATCAGGCCGCTCCCTCCGGTACTTATATAATGGCCTGAAAGGCCATTGAATGAGGCAGCGCTCTGGTAAGGAAGGAGAGCAGTTCCGCTATCTATGCTGTAATTGCCCAGCGCGTCTACCTGATTGGCTATGGAATCGGCACAGCTTCCGTCCCTGTTTATGTATAAGTATGTTATTGCCTCAAGCAGCGAGCCTCCGTTTCCAACGGTGCAGGCTCCGTACGCAAGAAGGTATGTTGAGGCGGGCACATAAAGCCTTCCATAAGCAAGGCTGGCATTCCCTAAACCTGCATAAGGCTCTGACGTTGACCAGGCCTCCGTACCTTTGGTCGTATTGTATGCGGTTATGTTGTAGAGCCCCCACTCCGCATATGTGAGGGCTGGCGTTGCAAGTGGCCTTCCCACTTCCCCCGGAATCCCTGTCTCCTCCCAATCGATGCCTCCCGAAGGCGAGACCGCATATATGGCATTAGTTGTCTGGTAGATTGCAGTGCTTCCTGAGACTGCCACTCCGACCACGTTGCTTGACGTGGCTGTGCAGTACGACTGAGTTCCCTGAAGGCTGAATGCACAGGCATTGCTCCCGCTCCCAAAGGCTATCATGCCGTCAAAGGCCGCTATCCCTGTAGTTAACTCATTTGAAGGAAGGGAATACCATAGTTCTCCTCCTGACTGTGTGAGCAGTCCTAATCCGCCTCCTCCAGAGCCGAGGTTTGAAGACCCCGCAGCGATGGTCCCGTTTACCACGGCAATAGAATTGGGCTGGAATGGCAGAGGGCCAGATGTCCACGCCAATGTGCCATTTACCATGTAATCCGCATAGATGGAATTCCCTGAGGCAAATAAGGCCTCATTTTGGTAAATCACTATCCTGGAGGACGGTGCCGATGTCACAACTGCTCCGTTCCAAGACTCCGAGCCATTGAATGCATTTATTCCGTACAGCTCATTTCCGGAGAAGTACGCAAGTGTGCCACCATAGATGGCAAAGGAGTTTATTGGGTATGCCCCATAACTTCCGTTCCATACCGGTGCCCCAGACGTTGCGTTCACTGCACTTATGACATTTCCAGAAACTAGGTAAACGTTGCCGTATGCGGCCTCAGGGGCTACGGATATTGCAGAAGTCTCCTGCAAGACGTATTCAAGCGCAGGCGTTCCCGGGCCTTTTTGGTTCCATGCATCAGAAAGCTGGCTGCCGCCAAATTCCGGCCACGCAGAATAAGACGCATTGTCCTGGTAGTTTATCTGTGATGCGATCGTGCTTCCGTTCGATATCTGTGCGAGGTGCAGCGAGAGCATATCGGTAAGTATGGACTGTGTGCCTGAATAGCTTATCAGGTAAGGCGTCTGCGGCGAGTAAACGAAATAAAGAAGTATTGCGGTAGCTGTCCCTGCGATTATCAGGGAAAAAAGCGCATCGGTGGTAAAGACTATTCCTCGCATCGGCCTGGACCTGCTTTTCAGTTGGGCTTGAATGTTTATAAACCTATCAAGCGCCAACCGAGAGGCGGTGTTCCTTGACAAACACGGCCAGCGTCACCACACTATGCAAACGCAGATCCCCGGCATGTCTGTACTCACTTATTCAAATGCAATATCTGGATATCCGCATTCGATCAGTAAAGGATTCCGATGGGCGTTCCTACAAAATTTCTCCCAAAACAAAGTTTTATGGACTTGGCGGCCACCCCACGCCAAGTGACATGGACTTCGTGTATGTTCATATACATGAAGATATATCATGCCAATCCTATATGGCTACATAAGCTCAAATATACAGGTTTGTAGCCATTATGTCTACAATATTTAAATATCTTAATGTTGTAGACATATATATGTCATTTATAGAAAAGCAGAGGCACGGTAAACATTACTATTATTACTTAGTCAAGAATGTCAGAATCTCACCAAAAAAAGCCAAAAAAGTAAGGATATTCCTGGGCAGAGAGGTTCCAAAGCATGAGGAATTGCAAAAATACTTCTTAGAAATAGAAAAAAAGGCCGTTTCTGAATATGGTGGTAAATGGTTATCCAAAGAATTAATAGAGAGGCTAGAAGACTTAAGAGCATCAGTGGTAGTGTTCCATAAGACTCCCGGGGATGCCCTGCCAAAAGACTTTCTAGTACGCTATACATATAACACCAATGCAATTGAAGGAAACCGACTGACACTCCGGCAGACAGCTTTAGTGCTTTCCGACAAGATAGCGCCCGAAGGGGCAAGAACAAATGATGTTATCGAAGCTTTGAACTCTTTAGACGCTTGGGAATCTGTAAAAAAATACAAAGGCAAACTAAATAAGAAATTCGTATGTAAAATTCAATATGAGATAACAAAAAATACTACTTGTAGAATTCAGGGAGATTATAGGAATAGTGGAGTAAGAATAGTGGGGTCTGAACATATTCCACCAAAACCATCAGAAGTTCCCGCCCTGATGCAAAAATTGTTCGAAGAATACAATGAACTGAAGAAAGAACTGCATCCAATAGAGTTAGCAACACTAATACACAATAAGTTAGTTAAAATACATCCGTTTACCGATGGTAATGGAAGGACTTCGAGACTTCTGATGAACTGGATATTGCAAAGAAACCGCTTTCCTGCGGTAATAATAGAAGTAACAAACAAGGAGAGATACTACAGTTGCATTGAACATGCTGACAGCGGAGATCAGAAATACTTTACTGTATTTTTAGCTGGGCAAATGCTTGGGCAATACACGATTGTCTTGCCGACTTGAAATGTCCAATCTTTCAATGTCAGATAAGAGAAGAATCATCTTAATTTTCTTAGCTACGAGTTTGCTTACAATTCTCTTTGCTGTAATCCTAAGGCTTCGGCTTTCCTCCCACCAAATCTAATTTCTGTGATTTGCAGTAATAAAAATATACCGCACTGCCTATGAAGGTAAACAAAAATGATAGCTCATGTAGTGGATAATTAACATTTGGACTTATATTGAAAAGTATCTTTGGGGAGAAAATAAGAGTTAAAAGCAGAGCAGCAAAAATCGCACCATTTAAGGCCAAGGTTATAGAACCGTTCAGTTTTCTAAATCCCTTAAGGGAAAAAGCCATATTAAACAAGCAGAAAGAAAAAACGAATCCAAATTCTGCATAAGAAAGTCCTGATGGACCATAACTATACACTACAAGGTGTGGCAAAAATATCCAAAGCTCTGATGCAGTATTTTCCCCTTCCCTCTGGCGGATGCTATACAAATACGCTAAATATTTCCATATCTGGTTCTTGTAGTTTGGTAGCCTCTAAAACAAACTTGCTTGGTTCTATAACGGGTATACTCGTAATGTTGAATCCTAATATGGTTTACAATGAGCTGAGTGGCTTCGTAGCGGCGACAATGTTTTTGGTGATTGGAGGCCTTATGCTTGGAAGCAAACAAAGGAGAGAGATTAGCAAGCTTTTTGTTTCGCTA
>DAHXKV010000039.1 GCA_027366155.1 Microcaldota archaeon | reverse complement strand
AACGCTCTATGGAAAGACGGCAGGCATGGTACAGAGTGCCAAGCCCAAGCGCCACCTTCAGGCTGCAATACTCAACATGATAAAATACCTTGTACTGGCGGACATCGCAGTCATTGCCCTCCTGTTCGGATACGGTACGTTTATACTGCACTCCAGCCCGCTGGAGATGCTGCCCTTCCTGCTGATAGTCTTCCTTGCCTCTGTCCCTGTAACGCTGCCAACCGCGTTCACAGTCTCGATGGCCCTTGGGACCGAGAAGCTTGCTGACAAATCGATACTGGTAAGCAAGCTGGACGCGATAGAAGACACAGCAACAATGTCAGTCCTTTGCATGGATAAGACAGGCACGCTCACAAAAAACCAGATAACAGTGAAGGAGATAAAGGCATTTGGATACTCCGAAGCTGCTGTTGCCAGATATGCGGCCGAGGCTTCGAGAAGCGAAGACAAGGACCCGATAGACAACGCGCTCCTGAACTATGCAGAGAAGATGCACATAAAGAGGGGAAGGCAGGTCTCATTCGTGCCTTTCAGCACAGCAACCAAGAGCACCGAGGCAGTCGTTCTTGAGAACGGGAGCAGGTACACCGTAATAAAGGGTGGCGTGGATGTGATCCTGCCGAGATGTCACCTGCACGGAAGGCAGAAGGACCATGTGCTTGATGCGGTCAATGAGTATGCGAGGCAGGGTTTCAGGAGCCTTGCAGTAGCATTCGGCAAGAAGGGAAAGCCGAGGCTTGTCGGGATAATTGCGCTGTATGACGAGCCAAGAAACGACGCAAAGCAGCTCATAATGGAGCTGCACGGACTCGGCGTAGAGACAAAGATGCTTACGGGAGACAATAGGGCAGTTGCCGAGGAAATATCAGGTGAGCTGGGACTTGGGGAACACATAGTTGACTTTGGAAAATCAGGAAGCCTTCCGGAGGAAAAGCTTTTCAGAATAATAAAGAGGGCTGATGGCTTCTCCAACATATACCCTAAGGACAAGTATACAATAGTGAAAGCGATGCAGGACTCGCGGAAGATAACGGGCATGACTGGCGACGGGATAAATGACGCACCTGCATTGCGCCAGGCAGAAGTGGGAATTGCGGTTTCCAATGCAACCGACGTGGCAAAGAGCGCTGCCGCGCTGGTAATAACCAAGGACGGCATAGATGTCATAATAGAGGCAGTTAAGGAGAGCAGGAGGATATTCCAGCGTATGCTGACCTATGCGATGACAAAGATATCTCGAGTGGTCCAGATAGTTGTTTTCGTTGCGGTGCTCTTCGTTGGGCTGCATGGCTTCATAGCCATCACCCCTTTCCTGCTGGTCCTCCTGTTCTTCACTAATGACATATCCAACATAGCGATAGCGACAGATAATGCCACCTACTCCCAGAAGCCGGAGGTATGGAACGTAAGGGGAATGGTATATCTAGCAGGCGCGATAGGCGCCATAATGGCAGTGCAGGCCCTGCTGCTTTACCCCATAGGGAAGTCACTTGGGCTCAGCGTGGCGGAGTTTCAGACAAGCGCCTTCCTCCTGCTCAATATATCGGACAAATTCACCATATTCAATGTAAGGGAGAGGAAGTTTTTCTGGAAGTCAGTCCCAAGTACGACGCTCCTTTTTGTCTCGGGGCTTGGCATATCCGCAGGAATAATCATATCTTATTTTGGGATATTTGTCTCCAGGATAAGCCTTGGAATGATAGGCATAATCATCCTCCTTTCGGTGGCGTTCTTCCTGCTGGTGGATGCAGTGAAGGCACTGCTCTTCAGGAGATTTGGCATGGTCTGAGCCCTGCCCATTAAAAAGGGATAAATAGGTGAAGATCCAACGTATAACTGATTTTATGGAATTCAGGAATATCAAGTGGATAGGCCATGCATCATTTCTTGTAGAGATAAAAGGCAAGAAGCTTTACATAGACCCGTTCAAGCTGGTCAGTGTCGTGGAAAGGGCTGACGCGATACTGATAACACACCCGCATTTCGACCATCTCAACATGGAAGACATATCAAAAATAGCCGATGAGGATACGGAAATATATGTCACCAAGGATAGCGTAGAGAAAATTACCGTGGGCAATGTGACTGGAGTAGAACCAGGCAGGGAGTATTCGGCTGGGTTCTTCAGGTTCAGGACCATACCGGCATATAATGTAGTGGAAGGCAGACTAGACAAGCATCCGAAGAAGAACGGGTGGGTAGGATATGCAGTCTATGGTGACAATACAAGCATATACCATGCTGGCGACACCGACTTTGTCGAGCAGATGCGCGAGGTGGACGTGGACCTTGCACTTATACCCATGGGTGGAACGTATACGATGGATGTTGAAGAGGCAATAGACGCTGCACAGCATATTAAGGCAAAGGCTGTTGCCCCTATGCACTACCGCGCAGTGCTAGGGCATGATAAAGCCATAACAGACGAACAGAGATTCTCCAGGGGCGTAAGTAACTCCATGATACTCAAGGAGGTTCAGGATCCGTTCGTTTTCTGAACCGATCCGAGTATTTCCCCTGCAGCATTCAGTATCTCTGCAGGGCGCATCGAGAATATGCGTTCTTTATTCTTATCCATGCTTTCCGCTAGTGACGAGGCGGCTTCCTTTTCTAGCCCAAGGGCCTTTCGCGAATCAATCACAGCGTTGCGCAGCGTCTTCTTCTTGTGTTGCATGAGCAGGCCTATCACATCTCTTTCCTTTTTGGGGATCTCGGTGCCTGTTGGCCTGACATAGATTATCTCGGAATCGACATTTGGGGGAGGCGAGAAGTTTCCCCTTGGAACTGCCATTATCTCAGTAGTCTTCAGGGATAGGTGCGAGAATACGCTCAGCTTTGAATACTCCGCCTCTCCAGGCATGGCTAGCATCCGCATTACAAATTCCTTCTGGAGACAGAGGACCGCCTCCTTCTTGTTCTCCGAAAGCCACTCTATCACCTTTCCAGATATCCCGTAAGGGATGTTGGCAATGATAATGTCTATCTCGCCCATTTCCGCCGGTGGGAGATCCACGCGGAGAAAATCGGCATTTATAAGTACAAGGTTGGGCATCTGGAACTCCCGCTTTAGCTGGTTGTACAGGAAGCTGTCTTTTTCAATCGCGATTACTTTCTTTGCTCGCTTGCACAGCTCGCGGGTTAGTATGCCTTTTCCCGGACCTATTTCCAATACCACCCTACCGTGCGCATGCTCCGACTCGCTTTCCGCTATCGCTTTATTGACCAGGAAATTCTGCCCGAGTTCCCTGGTTCTGAATTTTCTTAGCATGAGACCAGCCAGCTTAAGGAGCGGAGTAACCGTTTTCCCATGAGGTCGTGAATATCACATTTGAGATTGTGCCTGTATTTCCGTTCCCCGAGTAATCGTTCGCGTTGCCGTTAAGAGGCCACCATGCTACAAGCCATGGAACCGCTATTGGCGAGCCGCCTATGCCTTCCTGATAAAGCGCAGCCACATCATTTGCAGAGAGAGAGGTGTTGTATACTTGGATGTTGGCCATGTCGCCTTGGAAGTATCTTGTGCTTCCGCAGCATATTTGCGTTCCTATTATCCAAAAAGTGTTGGAGGAAGTCGGCAAGACCTCTGAAGTGCTTACCGTTGCGCTCTTTCCGTTGAGGTATACAGTCTCGCCGTTCTGCGTTATGTTAAAAGCGATAAAGCTCCATCTGTTCAGAGGCACAGTAAGCGGGAAGCTTACCTGAAAGTAGCCATTCCATCCCAAGACCTCCCCGTTGGTGTATAAGGCAAGTTGGAAATAGCCTCCTTGAGGGTTTGGGCCGTCGAACTCAGAGATAACTTCGTATCCGCTGGTTCCGTAGGAAGTCGGATACACCCAGGCAGAAGCAAACATTGGCGAGGCGAATACGCTATTTCCAGCTATGTCGCTGCTCTGGCCGTTCAGCTGTGCCACATATTCTGGGATTTCATTGTTGCAGATGCCTTCCAGGTTTATATCGAGTGTTGAGTGGGGACCTGCAGGCCGATATACCTGGCAGTTTCCGGCAGTGGCCTTAGGCTGGAATGTGTATGAATTGAAGAAGCCTAGGCCGAAAAGTGCACCAAGCACTACCGCTATTATTAGTATTGCCCACCCATAAGTCATGAGGTACTCTAGCGCAGATTGTAGTTTCATGTAATTCATTAGTACGTAGTAACCACTGGTTTAAAAAGATATTTGTATTGTTGACTTCCGTTCCTGCATTAGATCCTGTACGTATTGCTTGCTTCCTCCGGCGGCGGCTGCAGCCGTTATTCAGCTCCCCGGACCTTGCATGGAGTGATATCAATTTATAAGGAATGTGTTCTATTAAAGAAACATGCTTGGGAGAAAAGGTTTCACTCTGCAATCGTCGGTAGAGTTCCTTACCACATACAGCTTTGTGATAATACTTGTTGCTTTGTCGGTAGCCATAATATTTGCGGTCACGGGCTCTACGAGGACGCAGCAACAGGAGCAGTGCAGCATGTTCTCCGGGTTTTCCTGCAATTACGTCAATTTTTACTCTTCGGAAGGCGGGAGGTACTCGTTGATTACTCTGTCAGTCGACAATTCCCAGAGTGCGGCAGTCAATGTGACAAACACCATAATAAACATAGGCACTAAGAACTATACAGGGACGTGTGCGCCTTCTTTGCTTTCTCAAGGCCAGGAAGCCACATGCACGGCAGTTGTGGCCGCGGTCCCCAGAAGCGGCGCTTCGGAATCTGGATTCTTGACAATCAATGCGAACTTGTGCGGTATATCGATATATGTAA
>DAHXKV010000060.1 GCA_027366155.1 Microcaldota archaeon | reverse complement strand
AGTGCCACAAGGAAGCTTGTGTTCAAGGACAGGCGTCTGTTCATATACCCGATACTGATAGGCATAATTGCATTCGCCGAGTTGGTCGTGCTGGTTGCCGGAAGCATTGTCTTCTCGGCAGCTTTTGGGGCAGGCAGCTTGCTCCCGTTCATTGTTGTCGGAGGACTTTTGTTCTATTTCGTATCGATATTCGCAGTGACCTATATCACCATAGCCATGCTCATCAGCTTCAGGAGCTTAGAGTCAGGGCAGGATGAAGGCGTCTTGGCGTCGCTCTCCAAAGCTTCCCAGTATACGAAGCTTGCCCTGGAATGGTCTCTGTTTTATGCAACGATAATCCTTTTGCTCAATATCGTAGAATCGCGATTCAGAGGCATATCCAACCTGATAATAAGCAGCATTGGTTCGTTTGCCATCTCGGTTGCCACAATGTTTGCGGTGCCGATAATAGTGGATAGGAAGACAGGGCCCATGAAGACGATAGAGGCAAGTGCGGAGACCCTTATGTCCCATTTCGGCGCAACGTTTGGCGGCATGGCATACTCCGAGCTGCTGAGCCTGGGCTTGGTGATTTTAGGCATACTGGTAAGCTACTGCGGGTGGTTGGCCTTTTTGGGAATTGGAGTTGCAGGCATAGTGATCGCAGTTGCAGGCCTGTGCATCTTTGTCTTTGGAATAATGCTCGGCTTTTCACTCTCGACAGTATTCAAGTTCGTATTGTATGAATACGCAAACGGGAAACCACTTCCAGAGGGCTTCGACGAAAAGATGATAAAGGACAGTACAAAGCAGAAAAAAGCGCCGATAATCTGAAAGAGACTAAAGACTATATATCTTGATGGGTATATCTTATAAATGCCAATAGCCGTGCTTTTGAGAGGGTAATTGAATGGGAAAGATAATCGTCACTGGAACGCCGGGATCCGGAAAGTCTACAGTGCTCTCAAAGATAAAGTCAGTCGAAATCATAAGCCTTGCTGACCAGATGCTGAAGCTTTCTGCGCAGAAAGGGGTTACCGATAGAGACAGGCTCAGGTACATGTCTTATTCTGACATAGCTGCAATGCGGAGGGAGGTCATAGCAAAAATAATAAATGTAGTTAAGACAGATGCAATAGTCGACACGCATCTCACAGTCAAGAAGAAGACACGTTATGTGCCTGGATTTTCAAAGGACGACCTTGATGCATTCGAGGATCTAAAAGCCATAATATACATAGACGCGCATGCAAATGACATAATGTTTCGAAGGCTTACGGACAAGACAAGAGCCAGGGAGGAGGAGCCGGAGGAGGAGATACACGAGCAGAGGCGCGTAAACATAGCAATAGCCTCATACTATGCATCTTACATGAACATACCTCTTTACATAATAAAAAACAGACAGGGCATGGTCGATGAGGCAGTGGCCGCAATGGAAGAGGCAATAAACGAAGCGCTGGGTAAATAGATGATAATTACAAATCTCGAGATTATAGTGGCAATAGCCATAGTGTATGCAGGGCTCGTGATATTGGTCCAGCGCAGGCTAGGCAATGTGGACAAGATGTATGAGATACGTGCAAGGATGTCCTCCAGCCAGAAGCACCTAATGCAACTGATAAAGGACAACGCGCCAAAAGAGACCATTTCCGAAAAGCAGAGGGAGCTTATGGGCATAAGCACTGAGAGCATGAAGCTGCAGTTCAAGCCCATGCTGGTTGTCCTGCCCATGTTCCTTCTGCTCTATTACGTGATTCTGCCGATGAAATTCAATATGGGGCTAAACGTGACTGTTCTGACATATACAGTGAGCTATCATTTCTTCTTTGTGGCGCTTCTGTTCGTAGTCGGGCTGCTTTTCTCGATTCTCTTCTCAGTATATGACAGGAGGAGGCTGAAGGGGAAGTATAAGTTCGGCCTGATGCAGCCTTCCTTCATAGAAGAGCCAACAGATACTTAAGGTGTTAAATTTGCCTAAACCAATGCATAGATCCAGGAGCATAAGACGTCTTGACAGAGTGACCCCAAAAGGGAGACATGTTATACATTACTCCAGGAAGAAGAATTCGATGCCGCACTGCGGCATATGCTCTGCCGAATTGAACGGAATTTCGATAGACGGTAAGTCCAAGGGAAAAAGCCTGAGGAGCAATTCCAGGATATTCGGAGGCGTCCTCTGCCCTTCATGCACCGCGAAGGTAATAACCTATGCAAGCAGGGTGGAAAACGGGGAGATGAAGCTCAGCGAGGTAGGCATAAGGCAGAGAGCATACATTCTCCAGATGATCTCGCATTAGACATGGGGCGGCCGGGCGTTTTCGGTTGAATTCCCGGCGCTCAGTGGCGTGCGGTTTCTAAGAGGCTCAGTTTCCTGATCTCCTCGCTTATTCTCCGGAATGCTTCAGAGCTCTCGCCTTTTCGCAGCTTTATTCCGAATGCGCCAATTACTGCATCGTTGTCATTGAACCCCAGCCGATGGATCTTGAACCAGACTCCCTGCGGCTTGACGCTGAGCAACATACCTGCATCCAGATAATTTTTCGATATTAAGATGGATAAGGCGTATGCCTTATCGGGCACCCTTCTTCTGGAATAGTTTAGCTTCTGCCTCTCCTCCGCATCAACCTTCATGACATTGCCAATCTCCTTTCTTACGGTTTCAGCATCGTGATATTCGGCTTCAAGCATGTATCCGAGGAACTTGATCTTTAGGTCAGTAGGGCTTTCTACGTATTTTTCAATTCCAAGCCTGTGCAACGCCTGGGTTACTGCAGACGGCTTTACTCCGAGTATCCTTGCGACCACAGCCTCCCTATGATTGGCTGCAAGCCTTCCATATACATCAGTTATTATCCTTCTGTGTCGCATTCTCATCCGCTTACTTGCCCATGAACTTTGAAAGGTTCTTGTTTATCTGCCTATCGTTCTTGAACATTTCGTAGAATTTCTTCATCTTTGCAAAGTCAGTCAGCAGTGCTTTTACCTCCTTTTCAGATGTTCCGCTTCCCTTGGCTATCCTTGCTATCCTGCTCTGTTCCCTTACGAGGCGCTCATTTGTTCTCTCCTCTGCAGTCATTGATGCGATTATGGCCTCGTATTTCTTAAGTTTTGCCTGGCCTTCCTCTGCAACGTTCTTCGGTACGTCCCCTAGGCCCATCATCCCGAGGACATTTTTCATGGGGCCCATCTTTGACATCGCCTTGAGCTGGACGTAGAACGTCTGGAAGTCGAGGTTTTCGGAATTTATCTCATCGGGCTTTATGTTTGCCTCCCGGACTGCCTCGTTGACATGCTTTAACAGGCCCTCTATGTCGGGTATTCCGAGAAGCCTTCCAACGAATTTCTTCGAGTCATACGCTTCAAGCGCGCCGAGCTTTTCTCCCGTGCCTACG
>DAHXKV010000028.1 GCA_027366155.1 Microcaldota archaeon | reverse complement strand
AACGGGGAGCCCGAGATTTGAACTCGGGTCGCAGCCTCCCGAAGGCTGAAGCCTACCAAGCTAGCAGAGCTCCCCATTTATAGGACAAGCGCGCCTTCGTCTGTGACGAGAATGTCGTCCTCTATTCTTACTCCCCCAAAGCCATTTATGTATATACCAGGTTCTACTGTTATCACCATTCCCCTCTTGATAATGGTTTTTTCGTTGGGGGAGAAGCCTGGGCCATCATGCACCTCTATTCCTAGAGAATGGCCAAGCGAGTGTATGAATGTGCCTTTGTATTTGCCGTTACCGAAGGTTTCTATGTAGTCTCTTGCAATCCTGTCAATTTCCATCCCTCTCGTTCCGGGCTTTATTGAGTGGATTGCCTTGAGCTGCGCCTGCTTGACTACGTCCATCATCTCGGTCATTCGTGCTGCCTTGTCGCCTGCAGCCTCGTTAGCCTCGGCTCCGAAGACAAACGTGCGTGTCATGTCGGAGCAGTAGTTGTCAACCTTCGCGCCGGCGTCTATCAGCACAAAGTCGCCTAGGGCAAGTTTTGTATCTCCGGGGAAGTGATGGGGCATCGAGGAGTTTTTCCCGAAGCATACTATCGTCTTGAATGAAGGCTCTGAGGATCCGAGTGAGGCGGATATTCTGTCAAACTTTGAAGCAAGCCCCATTTCAGTTATCCCGGAAACGAATTCTTTCTGTACGAGTACCATAGCCATCTTGGTTATTCCTACTGCCTTCCTTATCTTGCTTATCTCTTCTGCGTCCTTCACGAGCCTTGCGGACAGCAGTTTTTCAGAGACATCGGCGATCTTTGTGGGTGTGTACTTGCTCTTGATGCTTTTGTAGATGTTGTATGGTAGGAAGCTCCCGTTTATCCCCAGCTTCTTGCCGCTTATCTGCTCGGTCATAAATTTTATGAGCTCGTCGTGAGTATTTATGCAAACTACATCAAGCCCTTTGGGCGCCTGTGCCTTTGCAGTTTCGTACTCGAGGGGCGATGTGGCAAGAGTCACTCCGGTCTTTGTCAAGAGAAGCGCGCTGTACTCAAAAAGGCCGCTGGTGAAACCAGTGAGATAGAGGAAGTTGGGGTCTTGCATCCCAGTGTTGTAAATTAGAACTGAATCGATTTCCTTGCCTGCCGCTTTCAGGATTTTTTCGGCTTTTCTTTTGAATGAGAGCGAATCCATTTTATCACACGTATGGTTCTTCTTGCATGTTAGTCCTTTTATATCAAGGCTGTGAAAGACTAAAACAGTTAGTGAATTAACAGGCTGGCAGAGATCTTTCCATCAGTGACGTCCTTTCCTCCCGCCATTAAACGGAGAGGGTTTCTTCTGCGTTCATGCAATCATTGCATCCTGCAAGGATATGTTTGCGGGTCTTAGCCCTTTGAAGGCTCCTTCATATTGAGTTCTTACATCCTCTTTCCGCGGAGATCAATCTTAACTTGTCTAAAGATAAAACTATGGTGAAAAACCCTCAGAAGGTCTTTGGCCGTAAAGATTCTTAGTTTTTCATATTCATAGGTAATAGTAATGTGAGGATTATGGAATTCAGGACCCGTAAGGAGAGGCAGCCGGAGGGAGAGGCCCGGGAGAGACAGCAGAATAGTACCTCAAAGATAGGCAAAGTGGCCTTCCTTGCACTTCCTGCCCTTGCCGGTTGCGCTTCTTTTGCTCCACCCAATAATATTCAACTGACCTATGAAAAAGGCAGGCAGGCGTTTGCTGAAACACTCTTCCCGGAACGCCCGAATAGAAATTACTATGAGATTCAAGCTGCTGCAGTCTCCAAGGCGCCGGAGCGGAAGCTTGGGGTAGTATTCAGGCCTCGGAAAGAGGACACTGATCTTTTCTCAGGGATATGGGTAAACGGCCGCGTGCAGAACAGATTTTACCAGTTTGGGCTGTTTAGTGTCTCTGAGAAGGAGGTTCCTGGAGCTTCGAAGAACGGGACCTCTTTTGTTATCGGATATGAGAAGTGGTACAAGAATTATACAGTATTTCCTTTCGATGGTGTCGTTTCACAGATTGGATTCATTCCGACCAAGATCAGAGAAGGAGACACCGTGGAGCTGGACTTGTCGGTAGGCAGCGGCAAGGTAAAGATGAAAATGCACGATATTACTACAGGGGAGCATAAGGAGTATGACTTCAGGGACTTGGGCAGCGAGTTTTCCCCAGGAATTAACCGTTATGGAAATTTTACGGGAATAATGCATGAGACTGCATCATTTCAGAAAGACATCAATACGGATCTTTCACTGAAGTATAGGATTGTGGGGGGGAGTGGCGCTTTCGACCTGCGGTCAGATCAGATTAAGATAGTCATAGATAAATTAGATAAAGTTGGGGGAGGTCTGGATTTCAAGGTGCACCACATCAATACGGACATAACGGCATGCGTACGCGGAGGAATTTTCAGCTTGGAGAAGAGTGGGCTTTCACCCAAATAGCGCTTATGCTGCAGAATGTATATAAGGTTAGAAAGGCAAATCTCAGATTCGCCTAGGAGATGAGATGGGGGGACAGCTTTCTGCAGAACTTGCAAAGAGGCTTAGCGGAAGGGTTGTGGTCAGCTCCGATATGGAAGAGAAGGACATAGAGAAGATAGGCGTTGAGGCGCTTGCCGCTAAGGCATCACTGTTTTTTGATGGGAGGGAGGGGCTCAGGGTGCTTGACAGAAAAACACTTGCAGAGATAACCAGGGAGGAGGAAGCGGCAAAAGTGCCAGGCACTGTTGAAGTTATACGGAGCCCTGACTTCAGGCCCTCTGCAAAGGAGATAGATTCTGACTTCTCAATAAGAAATGCGGATATGGAAAGGACGCCTGCAACGGTGGAGGATTTTGCAACTTATTTCAAGAGCAGATTTTATAAGCTCAGGTCGGCGATAGAGAAAGGCAGGATGGGCGGCCTTGGAATGCTGAACAACATAGACAGCCTGAAGCAGTACACTGGCGGGAGGGAGGTGAGCGTCGTGGGTATGGTGTACGACAAGATAGTAACGAAAAAAGGCCACATAATGATAACGCTTGAAGATGACACTGGAAGTACAAAGGTATTGTTCATAAGGCCGGAGAAGACTTCCAGAAAGGAGGCCCATGATCTCTTCGGCTCTGCGGCAAAGATAGTAAGCGACGAAGTAATAGCAATAAAAGGCAGGGTTTCTTCGCCTTTCCTGATTGCAAGCGGGATTATATGGCCAGATGTGCCGATAAGGCAGATGAAAAAGACAGATGAAGAAATGGCAATAGCGTTCGCTTCGGACATACACGTTGGAAGCAAGCTCTTCCTGGAGAAGCAATTTGTCAGGATGGTGGAATGGCTGAACGGGAGGGTGCCCACTAGGAGGGACATTGCAGGGAAGGTAAAGTACCTGATCATAAGCGGCGACCTTGTTGATGGAATAGGAGTCTACCCTAATCAGGACAGGGAGCTGAGCATACCTGACATTTATAGGCAGTATGGGGCGCTTTTCGAGTACATAGACAGGATACCTGATTACATAGAGGTATTTGTCCTGGCAGGAAACCACGATGCCATGCAGAGGGCGGAGCCGCAGCCTCCCCTTGACAGCGAGCTTATAGGCGACTTTAAGAAGGATAATGTCCATCTTGCGTCCAATCCTGCTTACATAACCACCGGCGGCATAAAGACGCTCGCATATCATGGGACATCACTGGACTCGGTAATACAGGGAGTTCCCGGATGCAGCTATTCAAAGCCCGAGAGCGCCATGATAGAGGTGCTCAGGAAAAGGCACATATCCCCCATATACGGGGACAACCCCATAATGCCCAGCAGGAAGGACTCGCTTGTGATAGACGAGGTGCCCGACATACTCCACATGGGCCACCTGCACAAGAATGGCTATGCGGAGTACCACGGCACCCAGATAATAAACAGTGGCACCTGGCAGGCCAGGACCTCTTATCAGGAGAAACTGGGCCACATGCCCAGCCCTGCAATACTGCCAGTGTACAACACAAAGACAGGAGAGCTCTGGAGCGTTGACTTCAATTTAATATGAGTGCTTGCAATGAAAAACGAGGAGTACTTCAAACTGCTTTCGGAAGAGTTCCAGAAGGCATATGCAATTGCGTCTGAAGCCCGTAAGGTAGGTTTCGACCCCAGGCCTAATGTCGAGATCTTGCCGGCGCCGGACCTTGCAAGCAGAGTCGAAGGGCTGACAGGAGTGCAGGGGATAAGCGAGATAATAAGGGAGAAGCTTGGGAAGCAGGGCAGGAGCAAGCTTGCTTTTGAGGTCGCAGGCGAGATATGCGTCAATAAAAGGTTTTCTTCCCATGCCACAAGAGAGAGGGTGGAGCTGGCGGTCCGGGTGGGAACAGCAATACTGACGGAGGGGGTCCTGGTTGCGCCTACGGAAGGGATACGCGGGGTAGAGATGTACAAGAATCAGGACGGCACGTCTTACTTGGCGATATCATATGCTGGGCCTATACGCGGGGCGGGAGGCACTGCCGCCGCGCTCTCTGTCGCGCTTGCAG
>DAHXKV010000017.1 GCA_027366155.1 Microcaldota archaeon | reverse complement strand
CCTATTATTGCAAGTATCCCTTTCTGCATGAAGTCCATGCTTACATTTTTTAGGACATACTTTTTGCCGTCGTAGGTCTTTGATATTTTTCTTATCTTTAGCCCTTCCATTAGAATATCTCAGAATCTATTGGTAAACAATGTTTAATAATGCTAGAGAGATTATTCGGAATGGAAAGATTGCCGGTATTTTTGCATCTGCATTGCCTTTGTATCCATTCCTGTCTTTGTTTTAGTATTGGATATGGTTTCCTGGTTAAACTTCTTCTATGAAGTTTAATGGAATTGGCTTGGCTTCCAACAAAGTTGTAAATCCCTCCAGTATAGCTATATTTGTATTTCTGGTATCTTACTACGTGGTATCCTCCTTACTTTGACAGCATCCATACCCAACAATTTCGCTTTGACTAATCTATGTAAGCCATCGAGTATTAGCCATCTGCCCTTGTTTTGCATTATATCTATAGGGTATTTTAGATTTGATTCAATCACCCTGTTATATTCGGCTTTGTATGTTTCAGGATTTGCCATGACCTCATTTGGCTTTAGATCATAATATCCACTGGGCTTATTCCAGAAGGGTATATCAAAATGCCATTGTAGTTCGCTCATTGGCATACTAGTAACGGATATGTCTAGTTTCCAGACTTTTTGTGAACTCCAATGAAAGTCGAATCCGACTTCCCTTATAATCTGTGGCATTTCTTTAGATTTGTGCATATGGATAGTATTCTTGTAATCGTATATAAATGCATTGAGTTAGAGATTTGCGCAGGCCCATGAGGGACAAGTAGAATGGACTCGTAGTCCCTGCAGCTTTTCGTGCAGTCTATTCCTATAAGTATTATATAACAAAAGCTTGCATTAACTATGTGTATTTTATGCTGGTGAATCTCATTTATGGAAATAAAAGAAGTCAGTGTTAAAAACATCATAGTCAAGTCAAAGCTGCCGGACGCGGATTATGTAGTAAATCCTTACACAGGATGCGAGTTTGGCTGCATATATTGTTATGCTAGCTTTATGGGCAGATTTGTAAATGAAAGCATAGATAACTGGGGTAATTATGTTTATGTGAAGACTAACGCTGTGGAGCTATTCGACAAAGAGATAGACAAAGTCCCTGATAAAGACACTACTATTTTACTAAGCTCTGTAACTGATCCTTATCAAGGTGCCGAGTTGAAATATAGACTAACTAGAAGTATTCTGGAGATAGCGGCACGCAAACGATACGGCGGACAGATAGGTATACTTACCAAGTCATCTATGGTAACACGCGATATAGATGTTCTGGAGAAGATACCTAATGTGGACGTTGGCATGACTATAACAACAACCGATGACGAACTAAGCCGTTTTCTAGAACTCCGTGCAACTGCAACAAGCATGAGGATAAAGACTCTAGGCGAATTGAACAAGGCTGGATTACGTACTTATGCGTTTGTCGGACCTTTATTGCCACACTTCAGGTATAAACCAGAATTATTAGATAAACTGTTTGCAAGTTTGGTCGAAGCGGGAGTCAACCAAGTTTATATCGAACACATAAACCTTAGCCCCTACATTAAAAAGAGGATGTTTGAGTCCTTAGAAGGCGATCCTCAACTACAGGAAGTTTATACCGAAGCTTCCACTGACACGCATAGAAACGAACTAGATAAGATTGTAAAAAAGCAGCTACATGAGCACGGATTAAAGCTTAGGCTAAACGATGTAATTTATCATCATAAAGAAGCTGAAAATGACACGCTATAGTATCTTGTAAAACCAAAAATGGAAGCAATCGTAGCCAGACCCGCTTGCGTGTTTGTCACCTAAATTTCCTTCAGCTTCTTGATAAGACTTCTTACCAGGAAATTTTATGGACTTGGCGGGATCGCACCCGAGGCCTCGCCGTTGCGAACAGACAAAAGAAGTCGTGACCTCCTACCTTTTAAGGTTTAAAGTGGCGGGGTTAGAGATGCCTGCACTTTTCAGGTGCTATACCATACCATGCCATAATTCTTTACGTTAAAGCTGATGGAAGCCCCATTATTCAGCATGGCATGCACCTCTACATTGAGCGGCACATTGTATTTGGCTGAAAGGCATGTATCGAAAGTAAATTTTGCCGGAGCGTATCCAGTCTTGTTAAATAGGTCCTCGTTAACCATAACGGTTCCGGATCCGGATACCGAATAACAAGGCTGACCGCCAACAGCCGCCAACCCGTAGGATTCCGTGCTTACATTGCCAATGCTTGTCAGATTAAATAGGTAACCGAGGACATTTGTGTAAATTGAGTATGGATAAGCCATATTCCCGCAAGGAGTGGCAATGGAGTTCTGGCTTGTGAAGTTGTATATCACACAGCCGTACCCTGATCCATAAGTCTGGTTCAGATGCGTCTTTGCTTGGATATCTCCGACATTTGGTATTCCGGTTAATTCAAGGCTGGACCACGACTGGCTGCCATTCTTGTTGTAAAAGAAGCTAAGCTGCGGATCGGTATTATTTATCATTATAGATCCCGAATATGAAAGATTTACAATGGCTGTGGAATTGATTTTCTGTGCCATTATTTGGATAAGTGTGCTTGAATTGAGGTTTTTTGCTGTAATAACTGCGTAAGGCAGCGAACCATACGTGAAGAACAGGTATGCGCCTGCGATGATGATCAGTGCAAACAGTGCCAATATAATCCGACTGCGCGATCCCTTCCCTTTCTTCTGAACATTCGCATTTGTCTTAGCCATACAACCGTCTACATTAACAAGTAAAGGTTTATAGTTATTGCTGGATGGGGGGTTTTGAGCCAAAATCAAGCCTTCAGTATTCGGCTTCTTTATAAGGCCTGTTCAAATTTGTAAAATAAATTGTTTGGATACATCAGTAAGGGAATCGGAAGAAAAATGGGTGAGAGTTGGCATGTCCCATCCATAAGCACGAAGACGCGAGATTCAGCAATCAACCTTTAAATAAATAATTACTGCAGGTACTACTTATGCGTATTATCTCTTGGAACATAAATTCTATCCGAGCACGACTACCTCGACTTTTGGCATTAGTCAAACGCCATAGACCTGACGTAGTGTGCCTGCAAGAAACTAAGGTAGCCAACAAAGATTTTCCTGAAGCCCAATTGAGCACTGCAGGTTACTATTCAATACTTTACGGCCAAACTAGCTATAATGGTGTGGCAATCCTGATTCGTGGTCAAGCGAAACAACGCAATTTAATGACTTTTCCTAAAAACAAGATTTCCATAATGGCCGAAATGAAAAACAATCTAGGATTTTCTGAAGTTTTGCATGGTTTTCCAAAAGATCCTTCGTCTAATGAAGCCAGGGTAATATCAGCGCGTATTGGAGGACTGCGATTGGTTAATGCTTATGTGATAAATGGAGAGAGCAGAATTAGTGATAAATTCCTGCTTAAAGGTCGTTGGATGGAGGCTTTTGGGAACTGGCTGCAAAACCTCCCGCAAACTCCTCCTCTTCTTGTTGTAGGAGATTTTAATGTTGCTCCAGATGATTGCGATGTATGGAATCCAGAAGGACTTAAGGATCGAATCCATTGTACTCCTGAAGAACGTGCTTGGTTAAAGAAACTTCAAGGACAACGGCTGCAAGACATTCTCAGAACAAAAACTCAAGAACGCGTTTTCACGTGGTGGCCTTACATGCTAGGTGGATTTGACCGCGATGAAGGCCTGCGTTTCGATTTAGTCTTAGGTGATAAAGATACTCTGAAACGGGTAAATCGGATATGGGTAGATAAAGAAGAACGCATCCCTGTAGAAAGACTTGAAGCTCCCAGTGACCATGCGCCAATTATCTTAGACATATATTAAACAAAGTTTTGAAATGAAAATTTTAGTTACAGGAGCAAGCGGATATGTAGGCGCAAGCATCTTCACGAACCTAGGCAAACACTACGAGTTAATTGGCACATTTCAAAAAAACAAATTGTTCGAAGAATTACTAAAACTCGACATTACTAATAAGAAGGCAGTTGTTCAAACCTTCTTAACCATAAGGCCGGAATTAATAATACATGCTGCTGCAATTCCTAGTAGAAAAGTATGCGAAGAGCACCCTAATAATGCCTTTGTAGTTAATTCCGAAGGAACCAAAAACATCGTAGTGGCGGCAAACAGCATCAACTCTAGAGTAATCTATATTTCTACATTGGGAGTCAATGAGGACCCATCAACGCAATACGGAAAGACGAAACTTATGGGCGAACGTCATATCCAAAAAGTTCGTGCAGGGTACAATATTCTCAGGTTATCCATGACGTTCGGATACAGCCCTAATTTCAGTAATGATCGGCCATTCAACAGAATAATCAAAACAATTCAGACCGGTCAACCTAGTTCTTATGATAACACTTGGAAATTTGCACCTACCTATCTAAGGGATATTTCGGCAGCAATCCAAATACTGATAGAAAAGGAGATTCAAAATAGGGTTCTAACAGTAGCAATCCCCGAACTCAAATCTACTTTCGAGATAGCTTCAGATATTCTCAGGTCATTCGGCAGGACGGTTAGACCGGAAAACAAATGCAAGGAAAAATTAGATGAAATCCCTAAGCCCAACGACATCCAGTTACCTATCTCTTCATATCATACTATGATCCATGCTATAACAAGCGAGATTCGACGGAACCGTCTTGCTTAAGTTATCTATAAGTTAATCCCTCGTAGATTCTTGTTCCTCCAAGCACTTTATCATCGAGTATTCGCTCAACCTCTTCAATTGCTTTCAATTCAAGTTTATTAAACGAGTAAATATCATACCAGCAATTTACGATACGTTTGAGTAACAATCGCCATTTGTCTATTGTTCTCTTGCTTATGCTCGGGCGCGATCTGAAAAAGTCAAGAAAAGCTTGAGGGTCGTGTTTTTGTGTGTATTGTTTCACGACTGGAACGAACTCAGCAAAATACTCTTCTTGTTCAATGAACTGTTGCACTATATCGTACTTTGAATCATGGTACAGGGTTTGGAGTTCATTCTTCTTCAAACTCACCAAAGATTTGAGTTCAGCAGACCACCTTGTCATTTCTTCCTTATTAACGCCGGAGTGAGCAATGAAATCCTGAAGAGCGCGAATGGAATAGTAAAGCTTGATTTTGTCTTCTTCCAGTAATATCGGGCTAGTATAGTCACGGACATTGACTGCTTTGGCTCTTAGTACTGCTTTAGGACACACTTCATCAATAATATTGAAACGGTAAACCAGACCATTTTCAATGGTTCCTAGAACACCGGGGTCGGAAAGTGTTTTCTTCATAATGCTCGTAAAGTCATCTAAATCAACGTTAATTGGAACATCCGGCATCTCTGATTGCCATCCACCAGCAATACGACCATCATAGGCAACAAGCATATCCGTTCCTATAGTGCCGTCCGGGTTGTAATTTACTGCAGGGTTACCTCGCTCATTGCAGAAAGCATCCTGTTCCCATATTGTAATCTTTCTCTTTAATTCCGCTTCATTACGCAGATCTGGGGCTAAATCGGACAAAAGCAGCTTAGCAGACGTTACCTCAAACGCATAGCCTGATTTTAATTTGATTGTAATAGCGGATTCAGTTACTTTTACGTCTCCATCGGAAGGCAAGTCTCGAACTACTTTCTCTCCATTAATCTCTTTACATAACCGATCGACTAGTGTTTCTTCACCTTGCAGACCATGAAGCATAAGGACGAAGCCCACCTCATGCGAATAATGTTCTTCAAATAACTTGATTATATTCACGATATACTGTAAGGGGTTTTGTTTTGGTAAAGCAAGTGCTGATACGTGAAACTTGTCAAAACTTACCCGACAAACAATTTTCCTACCGTACTCTTTGTGCTTTCCGCGTAAAAATGCATCATGCATACTCTGGAGAACTTTTCCAGCAGCATCCTTATCCTTAGCCCAAAATGCGCTGGTAACCATCCACGTAACATCTGCTTTTGTTTCTTCAATTATTCGATACATTAAGCTTGGTTCTAGAAAACCCTCGCCACCCCCACCCACCAACAGGTAACCCGTATTAGAATCCTGTACTAGTTTCATCAAGTTTGAAATCCGCTGCGATGTCATCGTATTATACGAATTCTTGCTTTCAGCCATGTTGGAGAAAAACATACAGTCTTCGCAGCCGACAGGACATCTGGAGGTGATAAGAGCGCAGATGAAGCCCTTACCATTATAGCGAATCTGTGGGGTCAACTTAATGCTGGAGATTATTTCTTGCCGAAGAATACCTGAATGGTCAAATGGATTCGTAGAATCCTTCTGAACAAATCCTTCCCCTTTCGCAGTAATCTTTTCGATCTTTACCTTAATCTCGTCTCCTCCACCTACCGGATCACCCAAATCGATTTTAGGCCTATGTCCATCCATCCTAGCACCAATATTTTAGTTATCGATCCAACTATTTAATACCGCCTTATAGCCACTCCGGACCCGCTTACGGATTTGTCGCCGTGTTTTCTCTCGGCTTTCTGATAAAACTCTTTCCCAAAAAGTTTATTGGACTTGGCGGGATTTGAACCCGCAACCTTCCGCATTTCTGCAAAGCTTCAGTGAAGCCTGATGCAAAGCGGGCGCGCTGCCGTTGCGCTACAAGCCCTTGCTTAGTCTTCGCTGACAAATTATAAAAGGGTAGCATTTAATGCCTGCTTCGGGCAAAATCAGAAAGATATCTGCTGGGTTTAAATAATCTTCCAATACAGGTATTTGGGTAAAAACTAAGGTGACATTATGGCCAAAAAAGAAGAGGACGAAGTCGAAGACGAAGATTCCGAAGAGGATGACGATTTCGACGAAGACATGGACGACGAGGACTGGGACGAAGACATGGACAGTGAAGACTAATCTGCCCCCCCAAATCTGCTGGTTTTATTTTTTTCAATCTTTACGTTTCCTGCTGATGTAAAAGGAAAATGCCAGTACTGCAATTGCAATGGCTGCTGCCAATCCTATTTCCACATTGCCGAAGCCCAATTCGAAGAGCCCTATCTCTCCGAGCTGAATCCCCTTGTTTGGCGCCCATTGGTATCCAACTCCCGGGAATGTTACCAGAGGGGGATCTATGCCAAGCAGCACATTCGCCGATGAGGTAAGCGGCGGCTGGGTCACCGATATAGGCTGGAGGGAGTCTCCATAGTATGAGGCGGTAACGCTTATCTGCCCAATGCCGCAGGCGTTCTCACTTAATGAGTAGCCTCCTATTGCGTTGGTCGTCACTATTCCCGCAAGGCCAATCTGGCTTGTGCACGTGCCTGAGCCGTTCTCGTATATGGGGTAGCAGTACGCCTGCCTCGAGCCGCTTGACTGGCATGTGGTCGGAAGCGAATACGCTCCGTAAATGTTGCATGAAAGCGGCTGAGTCTGCAGAAGCGAGTTCGGTGGCGGCCCGCATGTGCCTGCCGACGTGTAGTCCGGAGCATATGTTACCTTATTGGCGCCTGCCTGGAGGCCCTGCCACATCGGGTTGGCCAGCTGGCACGTGCTTGGATACTGGGTTTTCAGGTATGGGGAGGAAGAGCTGCCGAACGCGCAGAGCTGGGCATCCTGCACGCTGAGCGGCGCGCCTCCCTGTCCCAGGTAGTTCATATCCGGGCTGAAGTAGATGTATATCTGCGCTCCGGAGAGCGGAACAAAGAAGCTGTTTGCAACATCGAACCCGTTGTAGGAATAAACCCCTGCCTGGCCTGTAACCGAGACTGTCGACTGGTTCGGATTGTTGTTGTTTAGTGCCGTGTTCAGGTTGACGCTTACATTGGTTATGTGCGCCATGTCTGCATCTATTGGGACGAATATGGTGTTGTCGAAGGTGTCTGTTAACGCGTAAATAATCCTGTTATATCCGCTTATTGTCGGCACGTAGAGATCCAGCGGGTCTACAAATGTCTCCTCCTTGTACCAGTCAAAAAGCACAACTGAGCCGAAGTGGGGCGCCTGGCTTGGGTTGTTCGTGAAAATGAAATTCGCGGGAACCCCGCTCACTGCAGGGGCATGTGCGTTGACTGCATACTGCGGTCCGGTGACCGCGAGCGCAGGCGTTGAGACTATTGCCTGGTATGTCTGGCTTGCCCTAGTGAATGTCTCGATCACATACTCCAGCTGGCGCGTTGCGTTGAGTATCTGGTAGTTGTTAGTCTGGCCTGCATATGCGACATAGGCATCACCGAACTCGCGGTTGCTGCTCAGGTTGAGCATTATGTGGTGGCTTAGGTAAAGCCCGATGTCGGAAAGGTTCTGCGAGTAGTAGTTTCCGGAGCTGACGTATTGTATGTAGGTGTCTCCTCCCTCCACGTTTGCAGAAAGCGGTACTGAATTGGCCGCAGGCGTTATCGCATAAGAATACACAGTGCCACTCTTCGAATATGATGTCTTAGGGAGCTCCTTGACATAGACGCAGTACCAAGGGCCGTATATCAGGCTAAACGGTCCCCACGACTCCTTTATGTTCCAGGTGTATTTGTATCCAACCAACGCATAGCCGCTTACGCTGCTTTTCAGTATGGGCACATTGGCCGCAGCGGTTCCAGGCGAGGCAACAGACGCAATCGGCAGCGTGCTTACTAACTCGTTGTTTATGTTTATCAGAGAGCCGCTGGATCCTCCGGGGCAGTTCGTAGGGAGAAGCCCATTTTCTACCTGACTCAGGCAGCTGCTGCTTATGCCCTCCTGGTTCTGCAGCGTGCCGGAGCCTCCTGTGAATTCCGAGTAGTACTGGTTTGCATAGCTCAGCACCTGCTCAGATCCCTGGTTCTCCAGGTACCTGAACGGGTCTCCTACTGAATAAATCGGCGTCTTTATATTGGAGAGGCCAGGATAGGAAAGGCACACTCCCCCTCCTGCCTGGGTGTAGCACTGGAATGGCGGCGTGCCAGCCTCAGGCTTGGTGTAGTTGTAGGCATTGAATCTCGCAAAGAGGAGCTCCTCGTTGGCGAAGTTCGTATTCGAGCTCGGCATCAGTATCGCAACAGTCCCATTCTCGTTGACCGACATTCCTATGCCTCCAGGGCAGCCGGAGAAGAATCCCTCAAGCGCAGAGAACACAGAAGAGCATGGCGTCGCCGGAGAAAGCCTCGGGCCCACCGCAAAATAAGGCCCCTGTGTGCTTGTGCATCCGCTCGCACAGAAGCTTGTGCCTCCGACAGTGGCCGAGATGATCCATCCGTAAGGTGGATATATGTTTTTCTGGAAGGTATCCGAAGATGCAAGTGAGTAGTAATTGTTGCTAAGCGTGAAACTGTTGCTTGCGCATGTGTACTTGTAGCCTGAAGGAGTATAGAATGAGCCGAAATCTCCGGCTGCAACTGCGGTGCTGCTTCCACACACTTCCGATGGGTTTGCGACTGGTATGCATGAATTCCCGCATGCATTTGCCTGCGGAGCCGCACCGTTCTGGTAGCACTCATTGGTATTCAGGTTTGCAGTCACACAAGAATTCATCGCAAAGACATCATTTATTGTGGAAGGATTTATCGGCACGTCAGCGCCCGTTGAGTTTATCTCCCTTAGCATGAGTATGTTGAATTTTGTACCGCTCTGCAGCGTGCCTGCCCAGTTATCAAGCACATACAGGTAGCCGTTAATGTCAGAAAGCGCGAGAGGGTGGTGGTTAGATGCCTGGTCCAGGTCTGCATTGCCGCTGCTTCCGGAAATGCTCTGCTGGTATGAAACCGGTATCTTGTAGTTGAAGAGCCCTCCGTTTGCCAGCCAGTACGCTATGTTGAGCGTAGGCCCATGAAGAAGCTGCTTGCCTCCAGGCGCAGGATACTGGATTCCGAATGTGAGCGGTATGGAATCAAGGTAATTCAGGGTCTGGCCGCTGAACACGTTTATCTCGTCTGCATTGGGGCTTGCTATGTAAACATTGCCAAGCTCCGGAGCAGCCGCAATCTCTGTGAATGCAGGCGGGGTTGAAGTGCCTGGTATCTCCACAGACCCGAACGAGACGGCATCGCAGATGGAACTCTGGCCGCTGCACAGTCTCCCATTCACTATCACGTTGGAAACCTTCACTATCTCCGCGTAATTGTTGCCTGTAGGTGAATTTCCCGATCCAACTACATATATGTCTCCGCTAAGGTCTGCGGATATGTTATATGGAGTGAACGCGCATGTGCCCCCTATGTTTGCGCATGCTCCTGCGTTTATTGTCACGACACCTGAAACTGACGTGCCAGCCGCGTTTGTCACTGTAACTGTATACTGGCCTGGCTTTGCATTGTTCTGCACCGTGTACACGTAATTTATCTGGCCTGCTACCGAACTCTGCTCTGTGAATCCAGGGAGGTTGGAGGAAAGTGTGCAGGCGCTGGAGCACGAGCCGGCTATGTTTGTATACTGGCCGAAGGAGAGCGTCGGATCGTTTATCTGTATAGAGGCGGTTCCGCTGTTGCCTGATGGTGCCGCTGTGCATTCCCAGGTGGTCTCTCCTGCAGGGCAGTTGCTGCTTCCTGAGGAAGCTATCTGGCATTGGCCTGATGGCTGGCAGAGGTTGCCCACTCCCCCATAGCCATTAACTATTCCTGGATTAATGCTGCTGCACTGCCCCAAGACGCTCTGGCCGACTGCTGTCGGTGTGCACGAAGCTCCTGTCGTTCCTCCGGCAGAAGCTGTGTATGGGGTTTCCTGCTGTGGCCCTATGGGTCCATTAACTCCTGCTGCTGAATCGTAAAGGTTTGTTAGGGGTATCACCTTGACTACATACGCCTGATTGCTCTGTACGTCTATTACGCTGTTCCAGTAGTTCTTCCATGTTGCAATCCACTGCGCATCGCACCCTCCGCCGCTGCTGCAGTCTGCATTGGAGTTGCCTATCGGCGGAAGCGGAACGTTTGTTGCATTGTAGTAGCCCTTCGGGAAGACCCTTATCACTGCTATGTCATAATTGTTCTGCTGGTTAGGCACTGGAAAGAGGACATAGACGTAATCGTTTCCAGGAGACGAGATGGATATGGGATTGCTTATACTATAAGAATTCACATATGGCAGATAGGAATTGGTTCCTCCAAGGTTCGATGCCACAAGCCCTCCTCCACTGCCTCCCTTAATGCATGGATCTGAAGAAGGAAGGTAAGTGCAATAAGCTCCGGTATTATATGTAACCCACGGCCCAAACGAGGTCCCTCCGGCAGTAAGTGTCGGATCGGTGTAAGCTGCATTGAATGCGCACTGTGGGCTAAGCGCGCAGCCAGAGCATGTGTTTGCTGTCTCTCCCGTGCACGTTACGAGTGTAGGGTGCGCGCATGTGAGTATCTGGAGTATGCCCACTGCCATCTGCGGCGTGCCCGCGTTAACTCCTGCACCAGAGCCGCATATCAAACCTCCGTTGTTGTTTACTGCAGCTGAATTAAGGCTTGATTCTGCCTCTGCGATTGCAACTACTGTATCAAGTGCCGTGCCCGTGAATCCTGCATTCGAGGCGCAAGAGATCGCCTCTGCCTTTGTCAGCACGCCTCCTGAAGGGCAGCCGTTGGAGGTTAGCCCTCCGCTGTTCTGGAACGATTGCACGGGGTTTAATGAATTCTCAAAGCCCATGACCTGGCTGAACTGCCCATTAACGTCTATGCCTAACCCATTCGAGGGCAAGGCCCCAAGGATTTCATTGCTGTTAGCAGAGAGGAAGACTCCTGGTATGTCTATTGGAAACTGGTCTATGTTGTTTGAAGGCGTGTAATAGTTCCATGGGCTGTACGTATCTTCCGATATTCCTGATATATTTGGATTGAATCCGGTCACCGGAGAATCTACTCCGAGGCTGTAATTATAGTAAAGGAGGGGTATCACGTTGCTGTTTATCTGTGTAGTCTTAAGCACGCTGCCCGAAGAGCCCGGAGGCGGGGTGTCAAACGAAGCGGCCGGAGCACCGTTTGGCGAGACAACCTCAAAGAACGGTATGTAGTTGTTCTGAAGGCTCGTAAGCTCGGTTTTTTCCGAGTATGAATATAGATAAGTGCATCCCGGAGCACTGATTACGACAAGGCCTCCCTTGCTGAAGGTTCCTTCCTGCGGTGCGGCGAGGCCGAAGTTTGCGACTTCTGCGTTCCATGTCCAGATTGCATGCTGGGCAGAGGAGGGCACCGACTGGAATATGTATGAATTGGTGGAGAACCCGTTGGAAAGCTGCCCGTCTACTGTTGGTGAGTAGGATATGACCTGCGCGGTAAGGACTCCAGGGTTAACAAGCTTCAGAGGCAGTATGCTGGCATCATCGCACGCGATCATGAATGGCGCAAGCTGGAGTGCAGCCCCACAGGGGCTCATCGTATGCACCGAAGCGCTCAGCGAGGCGAGGGTTTTAAGCGTTCCTCCTTCCGCAAGGCAGGCGTCACCGGCAACAGAGAGCCCCTTGTTCGCAAAGAAGAGTATGTCGTTTGTAGGGTTTGCCGTTGGCGGCGCAGTTGGGCAGGTAAGAAACCACAGTGCATTCTTTGCATTGTACTGGCCAACGCTGCCTGCAGGGGAGACAACGTATGCCGAACTGACTACTACTGTCTGCTGCTGCGGTATCAGATTAAATTGGGTGCTAATCTGCGAAGCCTGCTGGCCTGTACCTGAGCTGACTCCTGTGCCTGCACCGGCTATGCTTGTTACCTGTGGGTTGGGTGTCCCTCCACTGGCGCCTACCACCGGACCTGTGCCCCCGTTTCCAGACAAGCTTCCCAAAGGCTCGCAGGTCTGCTGGCCTCCAGAGCTCACGCAGCATTGTCCGTTGCTTACTGTAGCGACAACAGCTGTAAATTGGTTATTGAGCTCGCTGCACTGCTGCGCACTTGTCAGGCCTGCTGCAGAAGCGAACTCGGGAAGGCTATGCCTGACGGTAGGGGCTGTTCCATGAAAAGGGAAGACCGCTTCTGTAACCAGATTCTGGTTGTTTCCTGAAACTCCTCCTCCGCTGGTGGTATTCTGTGGAACAACCACAACCCCTCCTGTCTGGTTCACCGGGAATGGTGTGTTTACTATTACTATTGGTATTGGGACTGTAATCGCAGAACTGCCCAGATTCTGTATTACCGAATAGGCCTGGAGCGCAAGGCTCACATACCCTGCAGCTTCTCCAAGGTCATTTACCACACCGCTCGACACTCCCAACTCCGAGAACGAGTTGCTTAAGTCTACCTTGAGGTTAGTTTCAAGCTGCACACCGTTTATCCCTACGCTTACCCCGAGTTTGCCTGCCAGTATTCCATAGCTTCCGCCCACGCCGAAATTGAAGCCCGTTGGTATTGTACCAAGGCCAGGTATGCTAAACCCTGAAAGGCTGAGTCCCGGTATGCTGGGCAGAGAGAGCCCCGAAAGGCCAAGGTCCCCAAGCAGGCCCTGCATGCTAGGTATGTTGCCTAGGATGCTCTGCAGTCCTGGTATGTTCAGCCCAGGAAACTCCGAAAGGCCAAGTCCCTGCAATCCTGGTATGTTGAGCCCTGAAACTCCTGGTATGTTAAGGCCTTTTAGGTAAGGATCCAAGCCCTGCATGTTGGGAATCCCAGGAATCTCCTGGTTGAGGAAGTTGGTAACGCTTGAAGGTACGCCAATATCCGAAAGCCCTGGGAATAAGTTTGAAAGGCTCACCGCGCTGCTTGGAAGGTTAGGGAGAACGAAATTCACGCTCCCCAGTACCGAGACAGGAAGCACCCCTCCGATGGAAGTGAAATATCCTCCGTTAAGGCCGATGTTGCTTGGAAGGAGCTGGCCGCCTGGTATTGATGCGGTTGCAGTTATGCCTCCAGGCACTGTGCCTATGGTGTAAAGCGCGCTTGCCGGATATCCAGAAGACCCTGCGGCCTGTAGGTCAAGCAGCGCACCGACTGAGCCGTTGTGCGCGAGAAGCCCTGCAGCTGCCGCAGCACCATAGAGATAAGGGGAGCCGTATGAGGATGCAAGGTTGTTGAGCAGGCCGGGCACCGTACCTCCATTCTGGACTGCGCTCAGGAAAATGCCCGCGCCTGTGATATATTGTGAATTCGTCACTTCTCCGAGTGCAATTGCTGCAGATCCTACGCCCCCTCCGTTGCCCACTGCGCTTAATATATAACCTGCATCTGTGAGGTCCTGCGATCCGGAGAGCTGGCCTGCAGCGGTAACTGCTGAGCCGAGGGTGCCGCCTGTCTGCAATGCACTCAATACCTCCCCCGCATCAACGAGCTGTGTGGAGCCGGATATTGCTCCAATGGAGGTCGCAATCTGTCCCAGACTTCCTCCATTCTGGAGTATGCTGAGGGCGTATCCCGCCTTTTCCACATTTGTGGATCCGCTGACATATCCTGCAATTCCCAGCAGGTTTCCCAAGGACTGGTTGTTCTGCAGCGCACTCAAGACGAGTCCGGCTTTCACTACATCCGGCGAACCTGTCACCATGCCTACTGAAGTTATAAGATTACCGTAGCTGCCTGGCTGCTGGAGTATGTTAAGCACCTGGCCAGATTCTGCAAGCCCCTGCGAGCCTGTAAGCACGCCTATCGTAGATGCAAGTGTCCCGACGCTTGCATTTGCCTGCCACTCGCCGAGCAGTATTCCTGCATCGGTGAGGCTCTGGGATCCTGTTGCATATCCCATCTGCGCAACAAGCCCAGGTAGGCTCTCTCCCTCCTGGTAGCCGTTCAGCAGTGAGCCTGCAGCAACTGTTGTCTGGGAGCCTGTGAGCATGCCTATCTCCTCAAGCGCACTGCCCACATTGCCGCCGCTCTGTATTGAGTTAAGAACCCCCGAAGCCTGATAAGCATACGGGTTGCCTGTTGCTATCCCTACGGAACTCACAACATCGGAAAGGGACATCCCGCCGTTAAGCTCCTGTCCCAGCGCATATGAAACTGAAGAGGCCATGGCATTAGGGAGCACTATGGGCAGCGTCTGCTGTATTGCCTGGTAGGTGCTGTAGGGCGTAAGCCCCTGGGATGCCACTGTCAGGGCCGTGCCAACTATTGCCGAGGTTTGCCCTGAGACCGATCCGGGCATGTCCTGGAGAAGCGTATATCCGAGCTGTCCAGGTGTAAGGTATTGCACTGACATGCCTACGCTTATGTAATTGCCATCGCTGAATACTGCTGGAACGCCCTGAACCGGAACACTGCCGAGGTTAGCGCCAAAATTCAGGAATCCATAGCTGTAGCTGCCCGATCCTCCATTGCTTATGATCTGTCCTCCCTGATTTACGCTCTGGACTCCCTGCCCGGAAGCCTGGGCAACGTTTGAAGTTACTACGAATTGGCCCGGAAGCGTGTTCTGTAATGAGGTGTTTACCTCCGAAGAGATCTCCTCTGCCGTATAAGTTGAAATGCCTGTCCCGAGATCCTGTGAAATCTCCTGCGATAAGCTTATGCTGAGCTGCTTTGAGATGTCCGAGGCGAGGTTTGCAGAAAGCTGCTGCGAGAGCTCAACAGCTATCCTCCGGCTAATCGAGGCGTTGATCCTTCCGGAGCCCGTTCCCGCAGAAGCCGCAGCCATGCTGCTGTTTATTTCCTGGTAAAGTGTATTGTTCAATCCCTCTCCCTGCATGTCTGTGTAGAGGCTGTTCGGCAGTCCCTGTTCAAGATCAGAATAGAGCAATGAAGAAAGCTTTTTCTCAAATATCGGCGTCATGACTGTTGTAAGATTGTCTTTGAATGCCGTGGATACGTATGAGGCCTCTTCTGATATCATCTGCTGCTGCGTTAGCGGCACCCCGCTCGCGCCTCCATTTGATTCGGCGAATAGTGAAGATGCAAAAGCCGCACCGCTGGAGGAAACATTAGGTATAACATACGCCAGCGATTCGGATAAACTCTGGGAGAGCACCGTGGGCAGCCCTGTCGATAGGCTGCTGCTCAGCGTAGTGCCAAGCGCAAGCGCAGTTGCGTTAGGTACCGCGGAGGCAACACCGATAGGTATTGACGAGGCGAGGCTGGCTGCCACTGCGTCAGAAATCGGCCCGACAGCATTCTTTGTAAAGTTTGTCGCGTTCTGTGAGGAAGAGGCTCCGGTCGTTGCGCTCTGGAGGCTGCTGTTTAACGAGGAGGAAATAGCACTCTGGAGTACGGTCCTGTTTATTGAAAGATTAAGTGCGGTATATATCCCTTCCGAGAAATTTGCAGGAAGCGTCACGTTGAACATTACTGCCTGTATTGGTATGCTTATGCTCTGCGACTGGTTTACAACATTACCGGTTACTGGATCTGTGGCTGGCACGGTCAGGTTAACCTGCAGGGAAGAAGGCGGAACCACTATCCTTATGTTTATTGGATTGAAGACCGAAGCAGCGAGCGCACCGCGGTTTAGCATGCCCCCTGCAAAGGCAAGAACTAAAAGGGCAAGAATCAGCCCATTGTGTCCTGCTGCGTTTTTTTCAGGCATGCTCTCTCTTTAAATTTTATTGAATAGATATTTATTAGTATTGCGTGCTCGGGAGTATATGGAATTCGAACACCCGGCGCGCTTCTGCCATAATAACCTATTTTCCAAGGCATTCTTCCAAGGCACCATACAAGGCATCCCTACTTGGAAAAATGGGCTGCATACATGAACCTCTACCTTTTTGTGCTATCCAAGTGCACTGCAACTCAAACGCAATTCAAGTACAAAGCAAATGCAAATGCAAATGCAGTTCAAACTGGCACCATACACTATGAAAGGCATAAAAACCTTCTTTTTCTAGATACCTATCATGGCGACATTCAAGCTCCAAAGTGCAATGGAGTACCTGATGACGTATGGGTGGGCCATACTCATAATTGCAGTGGTGCTTGGTGCTTTGTTCGAATTGGGCTTCTTCAATTCGTCAAGTCTTGCTCCAACGATACCTGCTGGCGCATGCCAGGTATACAGGCCTCAGGGCCCCGGAACAACTGCCTTCATAAACACTGAAGGCACCTGCAACGGAGAACTCCCTCAGGATGTGGCAAAGTTTTCAGGAGGCTCGCAGGCAATAACGATTAGCGGCCTTCCCATGCCGTTCAACCACAATGTGACCATAACCTTCTGGATGTACCTGCAAAGAGGTTCGTCTTCAGGGGACGCATTCGGCTTCACCAAAAACCCCCTTGTTTCTAATATAGGTCTCCAGCATAGCGCATCATCATTCGGTCAGGCGTTCGTGGCAGATTCCTCAACATCAAACCTCTTCGATACATGGAGCTTCATCGCTTTCTCTTACAATGGATCCACTGGCACCGGAACGCTTTACGTAAACGGGGTGCAGGCCGCGACAGGGTTTGCAAGTCCGTTCACCCCCAACGCATCGGCCGCGATAGGCAATGAGGGATTCGGTGGCTCGGTAGGCTTCAATGGGCTTATCTCCAATGTGCAGCTCTACAATTCCACACTCTCGGCAAACCAGATACAGGCGATGTATACAAGTGGCATTGGCGGAGTGCCGATAGTCCTGAACAACCTTGTCGCCTGGTGGCAGCTGAACGGCAATGCAAACGACTATGGCGGAAGCCAGTACAACGGGGCTCCAAGCGGCGTGGTATTCACGACTTCGTGGAAGTCCTCGTACACTGCGCCTTGACCTGCAGCTGCAGTGCGACATTCAAGCAGGTCTTGCATGCTCCACATTACCCAGGACGGATTCCTTATAATTCCCGACGGAATTAACTGAAGATCCCTTCCCACGCAAACATGGCCAGCATTCTTATTCTAATACTGCCACATAAAAACACTGAGTGATTCTGCGCCATACTTATAAGTATAAACCTTCCCTTTTCATACATACTC
>DAHXKV010000058.1 GCA_027366155.1 Microcaldota archaeon | reverse complement strand
TGTGGAAGTAGCAGAGTACATAAAGCCGGAAAGATTTGCTGAACTCAGGCAGCTTGGAAAGGAGATCGGATTTGCATACGTGGCAGCAGGGCCTTTCGTGAGGAGCTCTTACAGGGCAGGAGAGCATTACGCCCGAGCGCTCGTCATGAATGGTGGAGGGCCTACCTGTTAAAGTTCCATCTTCTGGTGCCATAGACACGTATACGCAGCTTTTCTGCCGCGGCCGTTTCTTCTTTGCTCCATATCCCGAACGAGTGCTCTTTGTCCTCGGTGAACGCGCCCAGGAGCGCTGAATAAAGCCCGTTTATTGAGACGTCCTTTATCTGCGATACGGATGTGACCCTCTCCTCCGCTGCCCGGATCTGCTTGTCCGATATCTTTTCCTTGCTGACTTTAAGGACTGAAAACATCCTGCGCACATCAAGCGAATACAGGACAGTTCCGTGCTGCAGAAGAACGCCTCCGCGTCTTGTCTGCGCACTTCCAGAGATCTTCTTCCCCTTGTGGATTATATCATTTATTGGTGCGAATTCGGAATCTATCCCAAGCCCCGCAAGCCCGTTGATTACGTATCTGCATATGTACGCGTAGCTTTCCCGTATGCCTTTGGGAAATTCTGATTCGGAGCCTGCTATGCTGTATGTCACTTCGCCTGCGGTGTCATGGTAAACTGCCCCTCCGCCAGTTATCCTCCGCACATAGTCTACTCCGATCTCCCTGCACTTTTCCACGTCAACCTCTTCCTCCATTGACTGGAACCTGCCTATTGAGACCGCGCTTGGAGACCAGCCATAGAAGCGTATCGTTGGAGGGGAGGTGCCTCCCCTTATCCCTTCCATCAGCACCTCGTCTATCGCCATGTTGAAGTATGCGTCATGCTTCTCCAATCCTATTATCCTCCACTTCATGCAATCATCGCCGTGTATACTGCAGTTGCAATGCCCTCAGGTGTGACGCCTATCATCTCAATCCCGTTTTCCGATGCTGCCTTCCTCACTCTTTCTGCGAGTTCATCCTTTGAAGAAGAAACCCTCATTCCCAGCAGGCTTTTCTCTATCAGGGATATTGCCTCTTCCGGATATATGAAGAAATCCCCGAGTATCTCAACCGCCCTTATCTCCGAATCGTATTCTATCCTTGCCTGGACGAGCTTCTGCCCTGGTTCCTTATATCTTGCGCTGGCCTGCATCTCGTCTGCACCGCGTATTTTATAAACATTAAAACAGATATAGTAGAGGTATTTAGATGATGCCTAATGTAGACCCAAGAGCCCTGAAGCGCATGATGGAGAGCATGGGAATGAAGAGCACTGAAATAAATGCAGATAAGGTAGTCATATTCTGCAATGACAAGGAGATAACAATATCCGATCCGAGTGTTACCAGAATAGACATGCAGGGCAACGTAAGTTTCCAGGTTAGCGGCCCTGTCTCCGAAAAGCGGAATGAGGAAGGGTCGGTTGAGATAACTGATGACGACGTGAAGATGGTGGTGGAGAAGACTGGCGCGACTGAAGGCGCGGCAAAGGCTGCCTTGGAGAGATCAGGCGGGGACATAGCCTCTGCAATACTTGATATTACTTCGGACAAGTAGTTTGGAAAATAAAAGTTGGTGGAAGATCAGGTAGACTGTTTCCTCTCGGAGTAAATGCTCGGATAACGGATAGAATAACTGGGATGCCGTAGACGAAGCGGGAGGGTTGAAGATACCGAAAAGGACCCTTCTAGACCCCAAGAGGAAAGTAAGGGATGGCAAGAGAGTTAGAGTGAACAAAGATACGAGGAAGAAACTACTAGGATGACCCTTTATAAGCCTTCCGCACCGCTAAATGAAACCTTCTTATATGAACCAAGACGAATTCTATTGTGGTAAAATGGCAACAGCTAGAAGAGCAAAAGAAACAGTCCAAGTAGAGTTTAGGGAGGTCAGTAAAACTGCGGTTTTCATAGCCCAAACAAAGGCAGATCACAAGAACTCAATGAGCCTACTTCAGCAGAATGGAGTCAGGCCGCTTACTTATCAGGAAGCAATAATCAAGATAGACCAGAATCCAGAACTCAAGGAACAGCTGAAGGGCAAGTGGTTCTACCTTGATGGCAAAGGTTCGCAGTTGTCAGGATTCTACACATTTAACGATAAGGGAGAACTTACTCAAGGAAAAGGAGACATAGAGAAGACTGTTTATGTTTGGAAAGGCTCACAGTCGTTTTCGCTGGGCGTGCATGGGGACTCCAACGCCCGTCGCTACGAGAGGCGTTTCACCCTCGTTGCCGTCAGCGGCCCGGCGGATGTTGCTGCAGTGGTGGTTGGGGTTCGGGATGGCCATGAAGTGGCCACGCCGAAAATCGAGGTCGCTCAAACCGAGAAACCCGAAGAGATTACCCTATCTGGCACATCACTTGATGCATTTAAGGCACTCCACAGAGGAGCTGAACAAGAGCTATTTAGACTTACAGAGGTTCTTGGCTCAGAGAACATGCCAAACACCAGAAAACTGGTAGAAGCGTTAAGAATAAAAGAGTGAAAAGGCATCTTCTTTTTTGCCTAGATTAAGATGGGTAGCCATTGCCGCCAAGACCATGAACAGCTAACCCCTTGTCCATGGATGCGAACCATAGGAACCACACATCCATCTACAATGCTGGTAACCAATCAGTATGCCAGACATGAAATTCAACAGCGATATTATTGACTTATTTTCTAATATTGATTTCTGATGTCTTACTGCCATATTTCACATGTTTGCTATGTGACGTTTATATATTTACCTAAAATATGTTTTACATCTTAAAATGTGGGAAAATGGGACACCCTCCAACACTAAGATTCGCGGCACATTTACTATTGCAAAATAAGGGAAAGATACTTCTCCAAAGACGGTTTAACACAGGATATAGTGATGGGAAGTACGGCCTTGTTAGCGGACATGTGGAAAAAGGCGAGAAACTTAAAGCTGCAATGAAACGTGAATCATTGGAAGAAGCTGGAATAAAAATCAGAGAAAAGGACATGGAGGTGGTCAATGTCCTTCATCTGATTAAGGAATATGAAGCAGTACAGGTCTTCCTAAGGGTAAACAAGTGGCAAGGCAAGCCTACAAACATGGAGCCTGATAAATGCGATCGTCTTGAGTGGTTTCCGCTTGATAGACTGCCATCAAAGATGGTGCCTTATGTAAGGTACGGATTATCTCAGATCAAGAAGGGAAACTTCTACTCTGAATACGTTGAGAAGTAGGGAAGACGTCCTGATACTCCTTTTCATTTCTATGAAATGTGGTACAAAAGGTTGGCTCTGCATATAACCCCGAAAGGGAGGTGGGGGTGTTATTTGTATAACCCTAATTTTGCACTCTTTCTAGTATATTTTTAGATTTTGATATGCTAATGTACTTGGAGATGATACGCTTAAAGAAAAACACACCGATAGCAAGCAATTCTTAAGAGACCTGAATCGTTTTCTGGGAGAGGCAGCTAAAGCCACCTATGCTGGCGGAATGGAGGGCATACAGGATAATGGATACACAAGGCTTAGGTATACTGAAGGAGAATGGAGTTATGAAGACAGATACACTGGTTACTTTAGGTCGTGGGGACATGAAACGGTATTTTACAAAGGCAAACCGATCTGGGCACAAACTTACGGAGGAGGGATGGAAGAAAAATACCTAGGAGATGATGAGTTTGCAGATCGAACATTCGGGTTCTTAAAGAAAGCCATGGGGCAAGGAGAAAAACAGACTCAGTTTCAGCCTAGAGGCCAAAAGTTTTTCAAGGAAGGAGACTGGGAATATCACTGTTCAGTTGAGGGAGACATATCGAAGTTCAAAGGTAGCGAAGAGATTAGATTCAAAGGAGAAAAGGTATTCACACATGATTTTGTCGGAGGCCTTGTGTTCTCAAAGGACTAGATAACTATGACAAGGCGTTCAAGAGAAGAAATCTATCTGTCCATCGCTGCAGGTGGTTTCTTATGCCTGTTTTGCAACTTGCAGATTCAAGCATACTTATGCCTTGACCGAAACTTCCAAACTTGTAATCACAAGTACAGTTGTCTTTGCCCCTACCCCTCGAGTGGCGGGCACGGCGGGATTTGAACCCGCAACCAACAGCTCCGGAAGCTGACGTGCTATCCAGATTGCACTACGTGCCCTCGAATCCGGGCGTGACGGGATTTGAACCCGCAACCCTCGGGTCCGAAGCCCGATGCGCTATCCAAGTTGCGCCACACGCCCTCTCAGGCTAGATATCGGGACAGGAGTATAAAATAAGTGCTGTTGGCTATACCCGCTTCTCGACCGGCTCGAGGCCGTATGCCAATTCCTTCTTCATCAGTTTGAAGGTGTTGCTGTATTCTTCCCGCTCCCTGTCGCTTATTGCGTAGTAGAACCACATGGAAAGTGCGTGCTTGCTGAAACTGGGGTTGGAATCGCAGTTTATTACCTCCTCCACATCATTCTCGTTTATCCTTTTCCATCCCTCACTTGTCGCGTATTCGAACTCTGCTACAAGAGCATCTTTGTCCAGCTCGCAGTAGTTGTTCAGGTACTTGCAGGTCTTCCAGGAGTGGTTTGACGAGAGTGCCGCTATGAGCGTTGCCCTCTTGGCAACTTCCGCATCTTTCAGACTCATGTTATCCTTATTCGAAATCTTTTTTACTTCGTTGACAAACATGACACAGTTATTATATATCACGCGTCCAGGTATGGCACCAATCCCCCAATGCTTTAGTATTCAAATAGGATAGCCTTTTAAAGGTTAGCTTTGGTGCACGTATACTTTGATTCACGTTGGCGGCATTTTAATGCCATTATCTGCAAATGCAGAAGTATTTTATAGCTTGGGTGCCAATCTTCTTGCAAGTGGTTTTGTGATCACAGGAATAGATATAAGCAAGGTAGAGGCAAGGAGGGAACTGAGCGAGGCTATCTCTAACATGAGATTCAACATAAACTTCGAGGACGTTTCAGTAAACCAGGAGAACGTGGAGGTATCATTCACATTCTCCACAGTGTACGATGGCGGCACGCAGGCCAAGACAACCAAGGTGGGGGAGCTGACAATAGCAGGGTCGGTGCATGCCAAGGAGACTAAGAAGGATGCCGATGAGATAGCCGAGACATGGAAGTCCAAGAAGACGCTTCCGCTGAAGATAGCAGAGGACATAATCAATCTGCTGAATTTCGAGTGCGGCGCGAGGGGAACGCTTCTCGCATACTCGATAGGCTTTGCAGCGCCTCTTCCGATATCCAGGGCAAAGCTTACGGAGTCACCTTCAGGACAGAACTGATTGACTGCCAGCCACTGGCAGAAAAGCTGAATAGATGGAGCTAAAAGGTACCATAGTCGACATTGACTATGTGACCCAGGGGAAGAGAAGCGTCATAAGGATAACGTTAAGGGGGGAGGGTAACCATGGCAGTGGCATATATGCAGTGTATGACCACTCCTTTTATCCATATTTTTATATAGTGCCAGGAGGGAGGGCCGTTACAAGGGAGATGCTCGCAGGCATGAGCCTGAGGGTTGATGGAGAGACAGTCTCACCGCGTGCAGTGGAGGAGAAGGAAATGGAGGTGCATGGAAAGAAGATTGTGCTCTTCAAGGTAAGCGTGGATAACACAAAGAATGTACCTAAACTCAGCGAGGCGATGGTAGAATTCGGTGAGAGATTTGAGTACGACATAGTGTTCTGGAAGAGGTACCTGATAGACATGGGCGTCTCGCCTATGTCTGGCGTTGCAATTGAGACCGAGGATGCTGAGGGACTGCTGCTCCTGAGAAGCATAAAGCCCGCAGAGGTTAAGAATCCGGAGATAAAGTACCTCTGCTTCGATATAGAGACATATAACCCGGTTGGTGCCCCAAGACCCGAAAAGGACGAAGTAATAATGATAAGCTATGCATGCGGGAACAGATCTGGAGTGCTGACTACAAAAAAGATAGACAGGCAGTTCGTGGCGCTCCTTTCCGGAGAGAAGGAGATGATAGAAGAATTCGGCAGGATAATAAGGGAGCTTGACGCTGATGCGATTGTCGGCTACAACTCATCCAACTTTGACATACCATACCTGATAGCCCGAGCGGAGAGGACGAAGGCAGACTTCAGGATAGGCAGGTATGACTCTGCGCCGAAACAGGAGCATCATGGCCTTATAGAGTCGGTAAAGATACCAGGAAGGATGAATGTAGACGTTTACAACATAGCCAAGTTCGTTTCGGTCGTAGGCGCATCTGAAAAGCTGATACGGGCGAACAGGTTCACTCTCAGTGAGGTGTATGCGGCAATAACAGGAGACGAGAAGAAGATGGTCGACAGGAGGAACATCTGGCAGATATGGGACGGTTCGGAAGCAGACAGGGAGGAGCTTGCAGATTATTCGCTCGGCGACGCGGTCTCGCTGGAAAAAGTCTTTCTTTACTTCCTCCCGCTTGAGGTGGAGGTCTCGAGGGTTACCGGCACGACGCTGGCCGAGACGTGCATTTCGACAACAGGCCAGCTTGTCGAGTATCTCCTGATGCGCTACGCACATAACAGCAACGAGATAGTACCGAATAGGCCAGTGGAATCGGAGATAACCGGGCGGCTTGCCAACCCCATAGAAGGGGCGTATGTCAAGACGCCAGAGGCCGGCATATACAAAAACATAGTGGTTTATGATTTCAGGGGGCTTTACCCCTCCATAATAATAGCTTACAACATCGACCCCTCCACGCTCTGCACAGAGTGCGCCGATTATCACGAGGCGCCGGATGGGACAAGGTTCAGGAAAGCGCCGCAGGGGATAATACCTAAGGCCCTCAGGATACTCATAAAAGAGAGGAGCGAGATAAAGAAGGCATACAAGAAAGACCCCGACAATGCATACCTGATGGCAAGATCCCAGGCCCTTAAGATACTGGCCAATTCCTTCTATGGATACCTGGGCTACGCGCGCTCCAGGTGGTATTCCAGGGGGTGTGCCTCGAGCGTGACCGCACTGGGCAGGTCGTACATTTCCCAGACCATGGAAACTGCGGAGAAGGCAGGGTTCAGGGTACTTTACGGAGACACCGATTCAATATTCATACTTAGAGGCCCGAAGCCGAAGGAGGACGCAGAAAGGCTTCTCGAGAAGGTGAACGGCGATCTTCCGGATTCGATGGAGCTTGAGCTGGAGGATTTCTACACAAGCGGGGTTTTCGTTGGAAAGCGTGGTGCTGAGGGCGCCGGCGCGAAGAAGAAATATGCGCTCCTTTCAGAATCAGGCAGGATAAAGATACGCGGCTTCGAGCTTGTGAGGAGGGACTGGTCTAACATCTCCAGAGAAACGCAGCGGGCCGTGCTCGATACAATACTCAAGGATGGAAGCAAGGAAAAGGCCATTGCCATAGTAAAGGAGGTGGTGAAAAGGCTCAGGGAGGGCAGGGTGCAGATAAGCGACCTTGTCATAAGAACCCAGCTCAGGAAGAAGATAGACAGCTACGACTCTAAGTCACCGGAGCTCTCGGCAGCAAAGAAGGCCATAAAGGCAGGTACCAAGACCCGCGAGGAGCTCGAGGGGGCCACAATAGGGTATGTAGTCACGAGAAAGGGCAGCACAGTCTCAGAGAAGGCCGAGCTGGAGGAGTTTGCCCAGGATTACGATCCCGATTATTACATAAACCACCAGATAATACCCTCTACCTTGAAGATACTGAAGGAGCTTGGCGTAAACGAGGAGGAGCTTATAAATATGGGCTCGCAGAAGAAGCTTTAGGCGTCGTAATGAAGGCAATGGTGCTGCATAGGAATGCCCTCGCTGAATCGGGCCCGCTTACTTATGAGGATGCTGAGAAACCCTCCCCAGGATACGGGGAGGTCGTCATGAGCGTGCTCTCTTGTGGCGTCTGCAGGTCCAACCTGCAGGTGATTGAGGGAGAGAGGGGGAAGCCGCCCAAACTGCCCCTGATTCCAGGGCATGAAGTCGTAGGCATAGTCGAGAGTGTGGGACCTGGGGTCTCCTCGCTCATGGTGGGAGACAGGGTTGGCGCGCAGCCACAGTATGATTCATGCGGCTCGTGCAGGCTCTGCATCTCGGGCATGGAGAACCTCTGCCAGAGATCCGGAAGGCTCGGCTGGAGCGTTGACGGAGGCTATGCCCAGTACATGAAGGGCAAGGCCAGCCACCTGCACAAGGTGCCTGACAGCATAGGGGATCTGGAGGCAGCACCGCTCTTCTGCCCTGGAGTTACGGCATACCGGGCAGTGATTGCGTCGGGAGCATCGCCTGCTTCGGCAGTAGCAGTCTTTGGCATCGGTGGTGTGGGACATTTTGCCATACAGTTCGCAAGGCTTTTCGGAGCAAGGGTCATAGGAGTAAGCAGAGGCGCGCAGCACAGGAAGCTGGCGCTCGAGATGGGCGCCGACGAGGCCATTGATCCCTCGGACTCTGAAGCCCTTTTAGAACTTTCCAGGAGGGAGGAGATCGGCAGCTCCATAGTGTTTGCGCCTTCAGACGATTCTATAGAGAAGGCAATGGCCCTGACAAGAAGGGGAGGCACCATAGTCCTCGGGGTCGATGGAAACATAAGTAACTACAGGTTCATGAAGGGCCAGACACTCAAGGCAACATTGGTCGGAACCCGGAAGGAGATAGAGGAGGTACTAGAGATTGCAGGGAAAGGGCTGGTTAAGACGCGCGCCCGCGCCATGAAGCTGGAGGATGCAAACGAGGCGCTGTGCAGCCTGAAGGAAAATAAGGTAGAAGGCAGGATAGTTCTTGAGCCGTGAAAAAAATGGACGAAGAATACGATTACGCGAAACTGAAGGATGCCGGAAAGGCGGCCTATGAGGCATTGGAATACTCCAGGAAGGTAGTGAAGCCGGGCATGACGCTCCTCGAGATTGCAGATATCCTTGAAAAGAGGATAATCGAGAAGGGCTTCGAGCTTGCATTCCCCGTTAACCTTTCCGTAAACGAGAATGCCGCGCATTACACGCCACATGCCTCTGATGCCACGCGCGTCGCCGAGAAAGATATCATAAAGGTAGACCTGGGTGCTAGGAAGGATGAATACCTCTCCGACTGTGCAATAACCATAGGCCTTGGAGAGAGCACTTCGAAGATGATTGAGGCCTCTGAAGAGGCGCTGGAGAACGCAATAAGCCTGGTCAGGGCCGGAAGGCAGGTCAATGAGATCGGAAGGGAGATAGGCAAGGTTGCTGAGAAACACGGCTTCAGGCCCATAAGGAACCTGGGCGGGCATGGCGTTGGCAGGGATGACCTCCATTCTGGCGTCTTCATACCGAATTTCGACAACGGAGACACCACTATGCTCGAGGAAGGGGAGGTGATAGCGATTGAGCCGTTCATTACAGATGGCGAGGGCATGGTGCGCGACGGGGAGCTGCTGCAGATATTCCAGAAGACAATGGATGCTACCCCAAGGCAGAACGACCTGCGGGCAGTTTCAGAATTCATAGACAGCAGGTATCGCACGTACCCGTTTGCGTTGAGATGGCTTCAGAAGGAGTTTCCAAGGATAGGCGAGTTCGGCATAAGGAGAACGCTCAACGAGCTCGCGACCCGAGGAGCCCTCGAGTCATTTCCGGTGCTGGTGGAAAGGAAAGGAGGCATGGTTGCCCAGTCGGAGAAGGAGGTCATAGTGGAAAAGGAAGGATGCTACATCGTTACCAGGTGAGTTTAGAGGTAGGTCAGCCAGTCCTCGAAGCCCTCCCAATCCCCCGTAGTTATCAGTGAGAAGCGCTCGGAGAGCAGCTTTGTAACAGGGCCTGTCTTCCCGGAGCCCAGCTGCCTCCAGTCAACACCCAATATTGGCGTTACTTCTGCAGCTGTTCCAGAGAAGAAGAGCTCGTCTGCCGTATAGAGCTCCTCGCGGTGGATTTCCCGTTCCTGGACTATTATCCCGCAGCTCTCGGCTATCTTTATAATGGAATCGCGTGTTATCCCAAGGAGTATATCGGCTGAAGGCGGTGGTGTTACCAGCCTGTTGTCCTTTACCATGAAGATGTTCTCCCCGGGGCCTTCGGCAACAAATCCGCCGGCAGAGAGCATTATGGCCTCGTCGGCGCCGGAGTCCTTTGCTTCCTCTGACGCCAGTATGGAATTGCGATAGTTGCCGCTTGCCTTCGCCTGCGGCGGCATTATCTCCGAATTTATTCTTTTCCATGAAGATACCTTGCACTGGATGCCTTTGGCCTTCCCGCCGAAGTATGAGCCGAAGGGCACCGCGGCGATCGCTACGCTTACTTTCTTTCCGGATACGCCCAAGCCTATTCTGGTGTCGTTGTAGAAGGCAAAAGGCCTTATGTATCCGCTTTCTAGCCTGTTTTTCCTTACCGTGTCAACAACTGCATCTGCAAGCTGTTTTTTCGTGTAGCCTAGTTCCATGCGGTATATTTTTGAAGTGCAGACAAACCTCTCCATGTGGTCTTCAAGCCTGAAGAGCGCGGTTCCGGATTTTGCCTTGTATGCCCTTATTCCCTCGAATATGCCGCTGCCGTACTGGAGCGAGTGGGTTAGTATGTGGACTTTCGCGTCTGCGAACCTTACCAGTTTCCCGTCAAACCACACATAGCCCTTTTCCTCCATGATGCTCTATGCCCATAAAAGAATTTAAATCCTATTGAAGCTAAGTTAGATGATGCTTTACATGCAATACAGGAATATTGGAGTCCGCCTCACTTTTTTGCTCTTCGCCTTTTCTGTTCTGGCGGTGGCGGCAGGCGCCTCTACCTATCTTAACGTCGTTGGCCCGGTTCAGGCGACATTGATAAACAACCAGACAGTATACCTGGGAAAGGTAGGCCCGGGGGAGAGTTTCTATGTGCTTGCAAACCCTAACACGACAAGCCCGAATGGCAATTACATAAACATAGCATGGGACACGCTCAAGGCAAGCGGGCTTCCTGCAGGATGGTCCTCTCAGGCCTCGCCGTTGTACGAAAACCCCATGAAGATGAAGATAACTGTCTCGCCGAATGCGCCATACGGCAGGTACAACCTCAGCATAGAAGCAGTCAATGTGTATTCAGGCATAGGGAACCTGACTTTTGTAGGGCAGGTAAATGTGAGCCCGAATGTTTTTGCGCTGCGTGTCTCTCCTGGCAGCCTCAGCGCAGGAATCGGGCAGCCGTCAAACCTTTACATTTCAATAAACAATACTGGAATATCCGATGACCCTTTCATAATAAGCGCACAGGGGCTTCCTGCCTGGAACCTTTCGGAGGAGGTGATATCCCTGCACTCAACAAACAACCGGTTTACGTATCCGGTGTTCGCTGACCAGCCAGGAGTCTATCCCCTGAACCTGACAGTCTATTCGGCGAGCAGCCCACTGATAAACGAGTCTTACCACATAAACTTTATAGTCAAGGAGAGCCTGCTAAACGATTACAAGGCAGTCGGAAGCGGGATAAGCCTCTCTCCAGTGGTTTTCGAGCCTGCTTACGCTTTCATGTCCTTCCTAGCGTACGTCTACGGCCTGGCATTCCACTGACCCGCAGGCCGCGGAAGAACCAGGCATGGGGTATGCGGGGCCCTTCAAAGGGCATAAATAGCTTTTCCTATATAAGAATCAGTGCTCCATCTGCCCGAATAGCTCAGTGGTAGAGCGCGTGGCTGTTAACCATGAGGTCGCAGGTTCAATCCCTGCTTCGGGCG
>DAHXKV010000042.1 GCA_027366155.1 Microcaldota archaeon | reverse complement strand
CTCCTTAAGAGGGCGTTCTCCATCGGGGACAGCGTATACATAGGGCTTACCACCGATGGATACGTAAAGAGGAAAAAGCACAGCGCCATGATCCCTGGCTATTCTGAAAGGAGGAAGACGCTTGAGGCGTATGTGCGGCGGTTCGGCAAGAGGTACGTGATAAGGAAGTTGGATGACAGCCGTGGGCCTGCAGCAAGGGGAAGATTCGATGTCATAGTGGTAAGCGACGAGACTGAGAAAGTGGCAAGGGAGATAAACTCAGAGCGCATGGAGGCAGGGCTCCGCCCGCTCGAGATAATAGTCGTCAGGAGGGTGAGGCGACACGGAAGAATCATCTCGACCTACCGAATAATAGAGGAGATGCTGAATGGTTCAGCAATCAGAAGTAATAAAAAGCTTGAAACCGAGTAACTGTATGGCGCAGCCTGGAAGAAACCTGACCTAATTGCATCTCTGCTGCATTGGATTTGTGGTGGCTCCAGCGTGACGTGGTACCATGATAATAGACGCACATGTGCATATAGGAAGGGACAAGGACGGGAACTCGCAGACGATCGGAAGGCAGAAGGCGCTCATGCACCGCTACGGCATAGACAAGTCAGTCATCTTTCCTTTCGACGAGACCGGGGATCTGATAGAAGCAAGCAGGAGAATCCTCGGATACGCCGGAAGGGCATTTGTGCCCTTCCTGCGCTTTGACCCCAACGCCATAACGGCGGAGGAGGTTAGTGCCCTGCTTTCGGAAGGATTCGGCGGAGTGAAACTGCACCCGAGGGCACAGAATTTTGACCCGCTCAGCAGAAGATACCATAAGATTTACAAGGCGATAGAGGATTCCGGGAAGCCCCTTCTCATGCATACGAGAAAGACGCTCCCGTTCATTAGGACTGCACATATGGCCAATCCAGCATATTCGGATCCAGACAGGATAGTCAGGCTTGCGGCTGATTTCCCCAACATAAGCCTCATAATAGCGCACCTGGCCGCAATGTCAAGGGATGCAATAACAGAGATAGGGAGGAGGGATAATCTATACCTAGAAACCTCCATATTGGGCACGACAATGTCGATGAAGATGCTCTGCAAGTCGATTGGCGCCGACAAGATAATATACGGCTCGGATGCCCCATATTCAGATCAGGAGATAGAGATACTGAAGATAAGGAAGGCCGAGATAAGCGCGTCGGAGAAAAGAAGAATACTCTCCGGAAATGCGAGAAAGATAATCCATATATGATCTAGCTATAGTCTATCCCCTGCTCCTTGTCATGCTGCATCAGCACGGATGGGGCATGGAACCGGGCTACTTCTGCGTCTGCCTTTCAGGGTCTTTTCTCGACCTGAGGCCGCATTCGCATCCGCATTCGCAGCCTTCCTTGCACCTGCAGCCGTTGTAGCAGCCGCACCTGCAGGCCCCGCCGCACTCGCATCCTGATCCTGGACCCTGGTTTGGCATATCTTCACGCGTCGCATGCATTCCGCACGCACCTACACATGTGCCGGGCATATTTATTTATTGGTTGGCTGCATAGGAGTAGCATGGTAATGGGCTCGGTTCCCGAAGAGGTGGACTTGGCAGTCGTTGGCGGCGGGGTCGGTGGATATGTTGCGGCAATAAGGGCAGCTGAGCTTGGGCTCAGCGTTGCAGTCGTGGAGAAGGAAAAGATGGGAGGGCACTGCCTCAATTATGCCTGCATACCATCCAAGACGCTCATACACATAGCCGATCTTTTCTATGACGCTGGGCATTCTTCCGAGATGGGGATCTCTGCGGTGCCGACCATAGATGCGAAGAAGATGCACGAATGGCGGGAGAATGTCTCCAGGAAGCTTGAAGCAGGCGTCGAATTCCTCTGCACGAAGAACGGCATCGAGGTAGTCAAGGGTGAGGCGGTGTTTCTCTCATCAAACGAGCTCCAGATAAGCAACGGCACCAGCATCAGGTTCAAGAAGGCAGTAATAGCAACAGGCTCCATGCCTGTGGAGCTTAAGGGCTTCGCGTTTGGCAACGGGATAATGGACTACAGGTCTGCACTCTCCCTGGACTACATACCAAAATCAATGGCCATAATAGGCGCAGGGTATGTTGCAGTAGAGGTCGCAACGCTCTTCGCCAAACTGGGAACCAAGGTGCACATAATCGCAAGGTCTGGCGTGCTCTCGCGGTTTGACAGGGACGCAGTGGAACTCGTGGTACAGCGCATGGAAGAGCTGGGTGTGGTAGTGCATGCAAATGCCGAAGTGCTCTCGATTTCAGGGGGAAATGTGGCTCTGGACAAAGGCGAAGCGGTAGACGCCGAGGTAGTTGTCATTGCAATAGGGCTTAGGCCCTACACCGAGGGCCTTGGGCTCAGTAACACACGGGTCGAGATGGACGAGAAGGGCTTTGTGAAAGTCGACAGGTCAATGCGGACTGCCGACCCTAACATATTCGCGGTAGGCGATCTTGTAGGAGAGCCGATGCTTGCGCACAAGGCAATACGCCAGGGAGTTGTCGCAGGGGAGGTTGCAGCAGGGAAGAACTCTGAGTTTGACAACCTCGTAATACCCTCAGTCATATTCTCCGACCCGGAGATTGCCATCGCAGGATCAATGGAGGGGGAGGGGATAAGCTCGGTAAAATTCCCCAGGTCTGCGCTTGGCAGGGCAGTCTCGCTGGGCAGGACAAAAGGCTTTGTCAGGATAGCATACGACGCAAACAAGATTGTCAGGGGCATTGAGATAGTATCAGATGACGCCAACGCAATGATAGCGGAGGCTGCTCTGGCAATAGAAATGGGCGCAGCGCTTGAGGACATAGCAGACACGATACATCCGCATCCCACATACAGCGAGGGCGTGCAGGAAGCGGCCGAAGCTGCACTTGGAAGGCCGATTCATTTCTTTTACGGAAAGGGCAAGGAGGGGTCTGTCCAATGAAGATAACGGTCGTAGCAAAAAAGGAGTGGCCTGGAATCAAGGAACTCAGGAAGCGGTTCAAAGTTGCAAAGGACGGGGACATCTGCATAGCTGCGGGAGGCGACGGCACATTCATCCGTGCAGCGAGGATGTTCGATGGGCCAATATTGCCAGTGCGCAGCGGCGAGGAGGGGAGCATAGGCTACTATGCAGACATAGGGATGGACGGACTCGGCCAGGCGATGGACCTCCTGGAGCGCGGCGAGTACAGCATAGAGAAGCTTGCCAACAAGATAGAGATAGAGGTGCACGGCAGGAAGTACTATGCAGTTAACGAGGCGGTTCTGAACAACGCACTCGAAGAGGTCAGTTTTCGCGTATACGAGGTGAAGAAGGGGCAGAGGGAGGAAATATACCCGTACGTGATGAGTGGAGACGGCATCCTTATAACCAGCGTTGTCGGATCCACGGCATACAACAAGTCGGCAGGAGGGCCCATAATACTCAGCCCCTCGGTCTTCTGCATAACCTTCATCAACGTCGATGGCCCGTACAGGAGTCCGATAGTCGTAGGCTCTGAGAAAGAGATCGAGATAGAGATAGTAAAGTACAAGGGTAAGCTAAGATATGATGGAATAGAGCTAGGCACCCTCAGCGCTGGTGAGCGATTCAGGGTCAGGCTCTCCGAGAAGGAGCTCAACATAATCAGGTTTAAGGGCATGAGGGAAGGCTTCGGTAAGAAGCTGGAACGTATTATAAGCAGCAGAATGAAGAAGTAGGAGGGGAGTGCCTAAATGCGTCAGGCAATATGCTTTAAGAACTTTGCGTTTCATATTATAACAGGGGTAAAATGGCCAAACAAAGAGAACAAGCTGTCCTGATAGATCCTGACCTTTATATGAAGCGCATGCTCCACTACAAGGAAAGGCATGCTGCATGGTATATATTCAAGGCAGTATACTGGGCAATATACCTATTCATAGTAGGATTCCTGCTTATGGTACAGAGCATTGCGCAGTACCCTGTGGCATTCAGCGTGGGCACAGCAATGATAATCCTTTCTGTAATGCTGATAATCTTCGGCTTTGTAAACGCGCTGCACAACAAGCTGATGAAGAAATACGCCTGATTCCCGAACTATTTCGGCCTAGGGCACAATGAGGATCGCAATGGCAGTTATACCCAACATATACGAGAGCAAGCACGTCAAGTACTACATAATTGTGCCATTGCTGTTGCTCGTGGCAGGCATCTATTTTTCAAGGCAGATAACGCTTGATTCCTCGCTTAGCGGGGGCACAAGCATAATAATACAGACAAACACCACGATGGCCAGCCAGCAGATAGCATCTGCGGTATCTGCCAGCCTGCATACCTCCCAGCCTTCCATACAGAAGAGCCCCGGAGGGCTTCAGATAACAATTGCAAGCAACCAGAGCCTGGTGAATGCGCAGGACAGCAGCCTCTCATTCTACGCATGGCAGCAGAACTACACCTCTGATATTGCCAATGCGACGGCTCTGCAGAGCGCCTATGCCCAGGACAGATCCAACGCGACTCTGGCATCTGAACTCCAGGCAAGGAATGCAGAAGTGAACAAGTCATTGGAGATGATGACCTCCTCACTGTCCTCAGAGCTTCTCTACCTGAAGCCGTTCATAGGCAGCAAGGCGGTTCCTGGAAACCCGCAGGCCATGCTCTCTCTCGCGCAGGGCGCATACGCAAATGCGACAAACGCATACACAGAAAGAGTAATAAGTGCACTTCATGCGACAATCCCATTCACCACATACTCTTACCAGGACATAGGCCCAACGCTTGGAAGGTACTTCCTCGGCCAGCTTGAATGGGTAATATTATTCGCATTCGTGCTTGTCTCCCTGGCTGTTCTCTTCATATTCAGGTCTGTAGCGCCCGCATTTTCAGTGGTATTTGGCGCCTTCAACGACATGGTAATAGCGCTGGGTGCGATGGGCCTGCTCGGCATCCCGCTGGGCACTGCGAGCATTGGCGGCCTACTGATGATAATCGGCTATTCAATAGACACTGACGTGCTTGTCGCATTCCGCGTGCTGAAGATGCATGGTGATACGCCGGAGCAGCGTGCATACTCCTCGATGAAGACCGGACTTACAATGACTGCGACGGCGCTGGTCTCATTCTCCGTATTATTCATAATATCAATATTCACATATGTGCCCACATATTACGAAGTTGCAGGAGTAGCCATATGTGGGCTTGTCGGCGACCTGTTCACCACATGGCTGGGCAACGCGCCGATAATGCTTCTTTATAGGAAGAGAAAGGATAGATAGGATGGCTTTGCCCGATTACCTCAAGGATTGGCGGATTCTGATAGTCATAGTAGTGATAGCTGCGCTCGGGATCATGGACGTGGTCCACGGGCTGAACCTGGGAGTCGAATTCGTTGGCGGCACCAAGATACCAGTGACGCTGGCGCAGCAGGTCAACCCGCTGGAAATGAGCGCCATAACCCAGATACTCGACCAGAGGATATCCAAGTTCGGGCTCAGCCAGATAACCGTTGAGCCAGTGGGAGATTCGGGGCTCTATGTGACAATACCCTCTTCAAGCCCCGCCGAGATAAACAACACAATCTCCATAATACAGCAGCAGGGAATATTCCAGGGCGTTGTTGGCGGGCGCGAGGCCCTCAATGGCTCAGGCATACTTTCAGGCAGCATAACTAACCCCGGACCCATAGTCTCAGGCCTTAACGTAAGCTGGCAGGTCAACTTCTATGTTACACAGAAGGCCGAGACCGAATTTGCGAATGCCGCATTCGGCCAGGCAAACAAGCCCATATACATGTTTCTCGACAGGCCTACATCGGCAATAATACTGTTCAATAGCTCGCTGATAGACACCGCGTTGGCAAGCCAGGAAACCACTCTCACAGCCATGGAGGACGCGCTCTCACTTGGAAACGAGACCATACCCATAAAATTGGTAAATGCCAACGCCACCAACTGGGCAAGCGATTACCCGTTCTTCAAGGCTAACGCCGGAAGATACAAGACAGTCATACTGGAAAAGAATACGCCTTCATCCGTAACAAGGAATCTCACGCAGATGAACTACACGCTGAAATTCGAGTCCAGATTAAACATGACTCCGCAGTTTACCACAGGCAACCTCACCACGTCGCTTCTCGTGGAGTCATGGCAGGCAGTAGGCCTTCTCTCCGCGCCTGTGCTCAGCCCCAGCCTTGCAACAGGCAGCGTAAACGGAAATACGGGATATGTCATACAGGGAACAGTCCCGCTCAACGGCACGGCGCTGCAGAGGACCAATGTGGCCGAGAATACCTCTAACCAGATAACCACTATACTTACCGGCGGTGCGCTTCCGGTCCAGGTCATAGTGGGCCAGCCTATAACCACGCCAGCGACGCTGGGCAGGCATTTTGAACTGATAAGCGCCGTAGCGCTTCTGCTTGCCGTTGTTGCCGTAGGCATAACCATCTCACTCCGTTACAAGAAGCTCTTCCTGATAGCGCCAATAATAATCACGACGCTGGCAGAACTCTTCATAATTGGCTCTATAATGGGACTGGCCGCAACCATAGACCTGTCTGCGATCGCAGGCATGATTGCAGTAATAGGGACAGGGGTTGACGCCCAAATAATAATAACCGACGAGGCCATTGCAGGCCAGAAGGAGACCTCTCTAAAGACGAGGATGAACCATGCCTTTTACCTGATAATGAGGAACGCGCTGCTTCTCTCATTGGCAATGCTCCCGCTTTTCTTCTCTGCGCTTACCACTGAGATCTGGTTTGCCGGAGCAACCATAATAGGCGCGCTGCTCGGTGCCGCGATAACAAGGCCGGCATACGGGGCCATTGTGAGCATGCACTACAAGGAACGGTGAGCACGTGGCCAAAAGATGCCCCATCTGCAACAGGTCAAGCGAGGAGATAGTCTTTGTCGGAGAGTTCTGCCGCGGTTGCGCCTCAAAAAGGTTCAGCGAGAGGATCCCTTCAGAGATCGAGATTGAACGATGCAGGGTATGCGGCAAGATCCGCACGACGGAAGGCATCAGGGAGGAGGACAAACTGAGCCTTAACTCGGCGATAGGGCAGAGGCTCGCCAAGTTCAGGGTAAAGGTCATACAATATAATCCTGGAAAAGCGACTCTCGATGTCGTAGGAGATGTTCCTGGAGGAAGCGTCTCAGCTGAAAAGGAGGTCGAGATACGTTACAAAAAAATGACCTGCGAAACCTGTTACAAGAAGATAGGGGGCTACTATGAGGCCACAGTGCAGCTAAGAGGTGAACCTGAAAGAGTATCCAGATTCGTGGAGAGGATCTCAAGATACGTGGAGAACCACAATGGCTTCATTGCAAAGGTCGAGAATGTGGAAGGAGGGCTTGATGTTTATATAAGCAACAAGTCCCTCGCCTCGGGGTTTATATCCGAGAAGGGCCTAAAAGCCACTCTTTCTTCCACATTGAGCGGGCTAAACAACAGCGGCAAAAAGGTCTATAAGAATACTTATGCTATAAGAGTATAGGAGATGAGATGCGAGGGATTGCGTTGTTTGCAGTAGTGATCGCCTCCCTCATGTTTGTTGCGCATGCCTCGTCTGGCTCACTGCCCTCTTCATGCAACAGGATCAATTCCTCGTTTGCAGTCTGCAGGGATGGAACTCCGATAACAGTGGGGTTCCCGGTCACCGGGCCAAACGAACCGAATTTCGGGAATTTCCAGGTTTTGCAGGTGAGCAATTCGACGCTCAGCGAGCCAATTGATAGCTTCGGCAACCAGTGCATAGTCGCAAGCGGCCAGACCAATTACTGCTATGCAACGCTGAACCCCATCCCGCTTACAAGCGGCAACGGGACGCTGGAATATAGCGTAAGGCTGCTGCTGAAGTCCGTACCCTATCCCCAGCTGACATTCAACAGGACCTTCAACATAACAATAAGCCATTACATAGACAGGAATGACAGCATATTCATATCCGAGTATCTCTCTACGCTTGCGGCATATCAGAAGGAGAATTACACCTACGCGTATTTCTGCGATGCATATGGCATATGCGACAAGAATATTGCGTACAACATAGGGATAGCCGGAGTGTACCTTGACCTGTCAGGATACAACATAGGCCACGGCACTGTCACGCAGGCAATCTTCAACACCAGCGTTGCAAACGGGAGCATAACCGACGGCCAGCAGTCATACCATCTGTTTGTAAACCTCTCGAACAACATAGTCCACAACGTAGTGCTTGCAAACTACCTGCTCGCAGGAGAAGATAATTATTACACTGGAAACGAGTCTAGGCTGAACAACTGCAGCGTTGGCGGAAGCACATACGGGAATAACATAAGGTCAGGGATAGCAAATGCAGAGTCCTACCCGATGCAGAACAGCCTGAACGGCTCTCTTAGGTACCTCGGCTTTGTGAGAAACATCTCCGCATACGAGAGCCAGGCAGTTAAATCATGCAAGACTGGCAAGCCTTTGGCCGGATATTCGGGAATCATAGGCAGCATATGGCTGGAAGTGATAGTTGCAATAGTGGCGATAATCCTCATTATATACGCGATACTGGTCTACAGAGGACATCAGGAGGTAAAGCGCATACGCGGCGAGACTGATAGTGGGGAAGAATATCCAAAAAAAGAGGATAAAGAGCCTGCGCCAGAAGAGAAAGGAATGGGAAAGGAAGAGTGACCATTGAGATTTTTCTCCGCATATCTCCACCAGAAGCAACTGGCCTAGCTAACGTTGCATTGCCTCAAAAGAAGATGGTGGCTGAAAAACCCATATCTGGACATTGATTATAACAAATAAAAAAAGATTGCAGCACGCCTCTTTCGAAGCGGGCTGCGAATGCTGAAATCAGGCTTTCTTGACGTTCTTGGCGCGAGGTCCCCGTTCTCCCTGTTCTACTTCGTACTCAACTTCCTGACCTACGCTCAATGCGCCGCCGCCTTCTATCGCTGTCGTGTGTACATATACGTCCTTTCCATCTTCTCCGGTTATGAAACCGAAACCACGTTCTGCGTTGAACATCTTTACTTTTCCTTTCATACTATCACACTATTATTTTGTAAGCTATAGTCTATAAGTGTTGTGGTTTGTGCCCGGCATAGCGAATACACGGGATTTGGGGCCTTCAGGCTAACTGCGTATGAGCCCCCTAAGGAACTCCACGTTATTCTCAATAGTTTTCTGGTCGGAGCCCAAGGCCCTGCTGAAGTGCGGAATGCTTGTCACTATTGCTGTGAGCCTTGAAGAGAGCGCCCTGCCCTTGGAATTTCCAGACTGGGAATCCAGTATGAGTTGCACCGCCTCCGGATCAAATATCCCTTTAAGCCTGGAAATTGAGGATAAATGCAGTATGTCCATTACATCCCTATCCATTCCGCGTATTAGTTTGTAGGCAAGTACCTGGCCAGGTGTCTGAAGTGCAGGCAGGGGTACTACGTGTAACCTGCCTCCCAGATTCTGGAGCATCACGGTAGGCACAGGTATTACTGCAAGATAAACTTCTGTGCCATAAAAGCTGTTTACGAAAAACCCCTGGTTTGGTATCGTAGGCAATGTCCGTGGTTCTCCCTTTGAAAAAGTGATTGAGAAATAAGGAGTCGGATCTATTGGCCTCCATCCGGCAGCGGTTAGGGCCCCGTATGCAGAATGCTCGTCCTCGCTATTGATCTGTACGTCGACAAGATTGCTCACGGGTCTTGCTGCGGCAAGACGCCTTGGTACGGGAAGAGAAGTGCCAAATGCAGACGCACCCATAAATGAACGTTTTACCCCTGCCTTCTCCAGGCAGCTATCTATCTGTCGCGCTATCCCGATTCCGGAAGAGAGCGGAAGCATGCCTAACTCTACCTTCCTGTTTACCTGCGCTGCTACGGAGGTGCCTTCCGGAGGCACTTGCCCGAGAACCTGGTTCTTGGACGGTGCTGTCTGACTCCTAAGCGCCATACTTTTTACCGTAGGTAAATGGCTTTTTTTCCTATATATGGGTTTTGGTGCGTTGTTACGCTGCACGGCATTCGCTTGATATCCATTGTACATTAAAAATGATTGCCAGCAGTACGCCAAATGTCTAAGCAGAGAGGGCTTTGTAGATAATAACTAAATATGAAGAACTACTGATTATAGTTGAGTAAAATATGGAAGTTGAGCGTATGCGTGTCCATGTCGGTGCGCAGGTTCTAGGGGTAGTCAACAAGAAACCAGATCTAGGCACGCTTGGGCTTCCCGAAGCCGGGCGTGTGGCGAATGACATCTTTGTTGCCCTGAGGAGAGGCGGTATGGACTCAATACCGATAGGCAGCGCGCTTATTGCGCTTATGTCATCCCATTCCCCGGATCGTGAAAGCATGCCTGTCTTGAAACTGCCTGAGGAATATTCAACGAAGAGACAAGTCAGCAGGCTTATAGACTTTCTTGTGCCTTCTGCAGAATGGAAAGAAGCAGTGCCGCCAAAGAAATGGGAAACTGTAAGGCAGATTGAACATTTCTCGATAACATTCATGTCGCATGAAGGCAGGCAGATAACAACCGAAACGATACCCGGAAGCTGCATGTTCAGGCTTGAGGCGCTTGGCATGGAAATCTTTGCAAACATAATACCTGTTCCGTCTTGGTTGTTAAGTCCGGCGAGTGGAAAACTCAGGATTACAGAACTTGGCATGCAGGACGTATCGGAAGTACTGGCACGCAAGATAATAAGGGCAGGCGGAAACGACATGAAGGATGTCCAAGGAATTGCCACATTAAACAATCTTCCCAGCCTTCTCGTAGGCAAAGGCCACGAGATACTGCTCGGCGAGGTAGTAAGGAGGACAGATGAGAATCAGGAGTGGCTAAAGCAATTCAAGGGAAAGATCATGAAAGTAATAGCGGCGCTTTCGAGGGCGGCGCACAAGGAAGGGAAGTCAGAAAGGGAGCACAACATCGAGTTTCTCCTAAGGATAGTTTCCGGAAAAATGAAGGAGTAGGCATTTTGCCGTTTCAGCAAGATGCTGCCGTGGCTATTGCGCCATCGGTACGGGTTGAGGGCGTTAATGCTAAATACGCATGCATTACAGTAGTAGCATGGCAGTGAAGGCGCTTAAGAGATATCCGCTGGAAAATATTGCGAGGATATCAATTGCAGTTGGTCTCCTCTTTGTCCTTTTGGCATGGGCCATCGGAGCATATTTTTCAGGAATTACAGGAAGATGGCTGCCTTCGCTTATTGTGCCGTCCATATTTACATGCGTTCTGGCCATCATGCTGGCAATCATCCGGTACAGATATACTCTGTTTGAGAAATACCCATACCTGATGA
>DAHXKV010000038.1 GCA_027366155.1 Microcaldota archaeon | reverse complement strand
GAGATTTGCAGACCCGGTTATTGCCGTTGAATCGGATATGTACATTTTTGCGTGCACGAACTGCTTGGGCACCTTAAGCATTATCCTCTTCCTTCCCAGATTCTTTATAGATCCCACAATTATCGGTATGAGGGACAAGGCAAGCAACGTGGACGGAACGCGGATGTAGAGGAGAAGCGCGAGAAGAATGGATGACAGGGAGAGATAGGCTATTGCCCATATGCTTGAAGTTCCCTGAAGCAGTCTGAGCGCCTCGCTGTCCATAGATGAGGATATCAGATAGAGCCTCCTTCCCTTCGAGTATTCAAGAAGCTTTTCTGCATAATACCTGTCGACATATGGGGAGACCATGAGTATCTCCCTGCCCCTTTCTATTAGGTCGTCTATGTGCTTGTAGGTGTCACTACCGTAGTAATAGGTGCTGCCCGGCTCGCCCTTGCCAAACATGATTGTTAATACGCAGAACTCTAATAAATAGGCTAAGGGCATTCTACCCTGATTTATATTCTTTTCTTGAGAGGATATTATGGTGCTTGCGTGAAGACCGAGAACTTTCTGTTCATAATATCAGTTATTGCAATAGTAGGTATGGCGCTGGTGCTCGCGCTTTCGGTGCTTTATCCGAACGGGAGCTTCCAGAACCAGGGCCTCAAGTTCGTGACGGTGACTGCAAGCGGCACGAATTACACATACCCTGCAGCTGCAACGGTCTATGTGACTATGAACGGCACCGGGACTACGTCGGCAATAGCCTCGTCCAACCTTTCACTTACGCTCAGCGAATTCAACTACACAGTAGCAAAGTACATAGGAAACAACTCGAGCAGGATTAGCACGCAGTCTTATTCGCTGCAAAAGCAGTGGAACAGCACGAAGTACGAGGCTGTTGAGACGGTATCGGTATATGTCCCGCAGGTTGGGAATGTCACTCCGCTACTTAACACGCTATCGCTCATACAGAACGTCTACATAAGCCAAGTGTCCGCCCAGCTCACGCATTCTCAGGCGCAGCAGCTTAGCAACGACGCTCTTGCGCAGGCAATGAGCAATGCGACATCGCAGGCAAGAGTCATTTCAGGGAACAGGAGCCTCACGCTAAAGAACGTGAGCGTATCGAAGAGCTACACCTATCCGTTCCCGCTCTATGCGAATGGAGTTGCGTCTTCCCAAAGTGGACCTAACCTGATATTCTTCAACGGAGTGCAGGGAGTGCGCCAGCAGGTCACAGCATCTTACACTTATACGTGATGCGCTTAGATCCTTGAAAGGTATCGCTCTATGCGGTACATGCGGGACTTTAGCCGCTTTCTATCTTTTCTTCTCGTGAGCTCTGCCCATTCCCTTGATATCCTGGCGAATTCGTTCTCCACTTTGTGCACGTTGGGAACGCCTACCTGCAGATATGAGTAGAGCTCGGGGCTAGCATCGACTATGCTCTTTACGAAGGACTCAAGAAACCTAAAGCTTGTGCTGCTCGTGGTCATGAACTTGTGTATCTTTAGGCTTCTCCAGGTGTCTCCAGTCACGAATCCAACATAGTGGGTGAGCGAGAGCATTGCGCCTATCATGTTGTCGTGCTTCTTAGGGCTCATGAATATAACGTTGAACCCGCTTCTCTTCAGATAGGCTGAAAGATCATTTGCGAACGCGCGCTCCTTGCCGCTTGTCGGAGTCAGTATGAAGTTCTGGCCTTTTGCCTGCGCTGAAGGGCCGAACATCGGGTGCGTTCCGAGGGCTATGTTCTTCCTGACATACTTGTGCAGAAGCTTCACTGGGACGGACTTGACTGAAGTTATGTCAATCACCCTCTGTCCCTCTTCCAGATGCGCCGAGATCTCCTTGAGCACGCCATCAAGGCGATCTGCCATGACCGAGAGCACTATAAGATCTGCGCCTTTTATAGCATCTTTGTTGCTCGACGCGGCCTGCACCCCGAGCTTTTTTGCCACCCTTGCGCATTTTGATCCGCTTCTTCCAGATATCACGACACTGCATCCCTTCCTTGAGAAGAAGCGCGAGAACCACTGACCCATAAGCCCGTATCCGCCGATTATTGCAACGTGTCTAGGATTGAACGTCCCTTTTGAAATTTCCACTTTGTGTTTCATTGGCACATCCATTTAATTAACTGGAATAAGTATACCATAAATATTGATAGGACCTAGGGTACTTACTATCCAGAAACCATTTACTGAACTAAAATTATATAATATAACATTGTTTGGATCAAATGCAGTCCAACCTGCCCATGGAGAACTAGGGGCAGCATAGATAGTGGTAGCATGTGTCACTGAGCATAATATTAGCACTGATAATAAATAAACAACTTAGTTGTTAAGTTCATATGTATCAATTTTGTTTTATTACACAAAAGGAGTTGTTACTGTGCTATCAAGGTTGCTGCAGCTACTTGAATTTCATACCAACGTCCTCCAGGTGTAGTTTGATAGTTTGCCCAAATCTGACCATCATATGTTTTGCCATTTACTGGGATTGGAATACTGAATGTGAAATTTATAGAGACGT
>DAHXKV010000019.1 GCA_027366155.1 Microcaldota archaeon | reverse complement strand
TAAACCTTCCCTTTTTATACATACTCGATTTACATGGCGGCATTCAAGCTCCAAAGTGCAATGGAATACCTGATGACGTACGGGTGGGCCATACTTATTATTGCAGTGGTACTTGGGGCTTTGTTTGAATTGGGCTATGTTTGCGTAGGAAGGGATCTTCAGTTAATTCCGTCGGGAATTATAAGGAATCCGTCCTGGGTAATGTGGAGCATGCAAGATGTGCTTGGATCTCGCACTGCAGCTGCAGGTCAAGGCGCAGTGTACGATGACTTCCACGAGGTCGTGAATACCACGCCGCTTGGAGCCCCGTTGTACTGGCTTCCGCCATAGTCGTTTGCATTGCCGTTCAGCGGCCACCAGGCGACAAGGTTGTTCAGGACTATTGGCACTCCGCCAATGCCACTTGTATACATCGCCTGTATCTGGTTTGCCGAGAGTGTGGAATTGTAGAGCTGCACATTGGAGATAAGCCCATAGAAGCCTGTGTAGCCACCGGATCCCAGATTGCCTATCGTGGCCGTTGAGTTAGGGATAAATCCGTTTGCAGGTCCTGTCGCTGCCTGCACCCCGTTTACGTAAAGCGTTCCGATGCCAGTGGATCCACTGTGAGAGAAAGCGATGAAGCTCCACGTATAGTAGAGGTTTGATATTGAGGAATCTAACACAATCCCCTGACCGAATAATGATGGGTTTTGGAGACCTATGAAATTGTACACTGTGCCTGGGCTGAAGCCGAATACACAGGTTCCTGGATTCGGACTACGTTGTAGGTACATCCAGAAGGTTATGGTCACGCTGTTGGACGATGTTGGCGACGTGGGAAGGCTGTTAATTGTTATTTCCTCCGAACCTCCTGAAAACTTTGCCACATCCTGAGGGAGTTCTCCGTTGCAGGTGCCTTCGGTGTTTATGAAGGCAGTTGTTCCGGGGCCCTGAGGCCTGTATACCTGGCATGCGCCAGCAGGTATCGTTGGAGCAAGACTTGACGAATTGAAGAAGCCCAATTCGAAGAGAGCGCCCAGTACAACCGCTATTATCAGGATAGCCCACCCATACGTCATCAGATACTCCATTGCTGACTGTGATTTCATTGGCCTACCACTACTTCATACCTGCAACACGTTAAAAACCTTTCTTTATCCTGTACACTAATACTCCTTCCAATTTCACCAGCCTGCGATAAGGACTCCTATGGTTAGCCCCACGCCCCAGCCTTTCCAATTGGGTTAATACTATATTCTTTTATACCCGAAACTACTACCTATAATACAAATAAAGTGATGAAATGAGCCAGTTCGGATCACAGTACCACGGCAAGTCGCCAAGGAAGACAGCAGGAAACGGAAAGATAAAGAAGAGGATAAGGGACAAGAGAAGGTCAGAGAACGGCGGCTTCTTCTCCAACACGAGGCTTGCAGATTCAAACTCCTCTAAGAAGATGAGGACACGCGGCGGGAACATGAAGAACAAGCTGCAGTATGCCGCATATGCGAATCTGCTTACTGAGAAGGGCCCCAAGAAAGTAAAGATAACCTCAATACTCGAATCCAGGGACAACAGAAACTTCTCAAGGCTGAAGATAATGACAAAGGGCTCTGTAATAGAGACCGAGGCCGGCAAGGCTATTATAACCAACAGGCCCGGAAGGGAAGGAAGCATAAATGCAAAGCTGCTAAGGTAATCCGATGCCATCGAGAGTATATGTCTGCGGGATAAATGACATAGACAAGCTAAAGCGGCTAATGGAATACGATCCATACCTTGACAAAAGTCTTTCCGAGGAACAGCTCTCCATGCTTAAAAAAGACCCAAATGCAAATCTCATATTTGCAAGGCAAGACTACAAGATCAAAGAGGGGGCCATGCTCGGCATGGATCCTGGGAAATGCTACCTGTTCTTGAGTGCCAACGAAGAGTTCCTAGCAAAAGCAGAGCCTAAGCTGCTCAAGAGCATTGAGGGGATCAAGCGTGCCGACAGCGAAACAGAAAGCAAAGTAATCTCCTCGATAGAAAGCGAGATATCGAACAGCGAAGCCGGAATCGGCTCCATATTTGGATAGATGTAAAAATGAACCTTATCGGTATAGATGAACTGGACAAAAGCAAAATCTCCGAAATATTCTCTTTTTCGGATAAGTTCAGGCGCGGCAGCCTTCACGAATCGATGTTAGGCAAAAAACTTGCCCTGTTTTTCGAAAAGCCCTCTACGCGTACACGTGTTTCTTTCGAGTCCGCAATGCTTGACATGAGCGGAAGTGCAATATACCTGGATTCACACAATCTACAGCTTTCACGCGGCGAGACCTACGAAGATACGGCCAGAACCCTTTCCTCCTATGTAGACATAATAGCAGCCCGCATGTATCGCCACGAAGATCTGAAAACTCTCGCAGGCAACTCATCCGCGCCTGTTATAAACGCACTGACTGACATGGAACATCCATGCCAGGCGCTCTCGGACTTCTATACGATACGCAGGCATACCGATTCTGAACCTGCATCGGTGAAACTCGCTTTTATCGGAGACACCGATTCAAACATGGCACATTCGCTTGCACTCGCCGGCGCCATGCTCGGCTACAACATATGCCTGGTTGGGCCAAAGCAGGCCAAGCCTTCATCCCATTACCTGAACGTGGAATCATTCAGCGGCAGTATTCAATTCCAGACAGATATCAGAAAAGGGCTAAAGGATGCCGATTTTGTATACACTGACACGTATGTCAGCATGGGCCAGGAATCTGAAGCAGAGAGCAGGAAAAAACTCTTTGCGCCTTACCAACTGAACGCGAGGGTTATGTCTTTTGCAAAAAAAGATGCAATGGCGATGCACTGCCTCCCCGCACACCGCGGCGAGGAGGTAACCAAGGAAGTTATCAACGGCGAGAACTCATTGATATGGGAGCAGGTTAAGAACAAGAAGATAGTTGGGGGTGGAATACTCGCCTATCTCGCTTCACGCTGACGAACTCCGAAAATCAGCCAAGCAGCCCGTCTCCTATCAACACCATCAAATTTTCAAGTAAGCTTTATAAATATAAACCGCTCTTGTAATCTGGTATCTATGGAAACCGTATGCATATCCTTGGGCGGGCATGTTGTATTCAGAAAAAACGGGGTAAATGTAAATTACATTAAAAAATTCCTTAAGCTCCTGAGCGACTACACTGGCATATACAAATTCATTGTGGTGGTGGGCGGAGGATATGCGAGCAGGCTTTACACGCAGCCCGCGCGCGAAATCATAAAAAACAACGAAGTACTCGATGAGATAGCAATAGCCATAACGCGCATAAACGCACTCATAGTCAAAGACATACTCTCTGAACTGGGGGTATATCCTAATGTGGTGACGAGCCTCGACGAGCTCAGGGTAGCTACAAAGTCAAACGAGGTGGTGCTGATGGGAGGCCTTCTTCCCGGAATGACAACGGACGCAGTGGCCGTTCTCGCCTCAGAGGTAGTCAACAGCAAAGTCATGATAAACATAGGCAACGGCTCCTACGTATACGACAGGCCGCCTTCGCAGAAGGGTGCAAAGCGGCTTGAAAAGCTCGACCACAACCAGCTCGTTGAGATAGCCTCAAGGTATGACACGAGGGAGGCAGACGCATCATTCATTTTTGACTTGGTGGCAAGCAAGCTCTCCAAAAGGGCTGGCATAGAGATACGCTTTGTAAACGATGACATAAGCCAGCTGAGGCTGGCGCTCCTGAATTCAAAGCATGCGGGCAGCATCGTGAAGGACTGAAAGTGATATTACTTCACTACGACCTTGTCGGATATCTCGACTATCCTGTCGACATTGTAGTTTATCGGGTTTCCGAAGTTGGTGTTTATGACGAAAATGCCCTTTTTGGCGTCCATCGAGGCGACCTTGCCTATCAGTGCGCCGAGCTCATTCACGACAAGCTTTCCCCTCAGCCTCTTTGTAGCAAGGATCCTCTTCCTGAAGACGTTTGTGACTATTGAAACGAGCACGCCTACTGTTATTGCGACTATTGTATAATCAACGAACTGCGCGAAGTATATCTGCCCTATTATCCACTGCAGGAAGGAGTAGAGAAGCACCCAGAGTATTATCGAGGAGCCTATGTATGTCCCGTATTTGAAGCTCCTGAATAGATATCTGGTGCTCTTCACGTCGATTATCCTGCCTACCAGGTAAAGTATCAGCGTAACCGGAAGCAGGAGCATGAATCCCCGTATGCCGTAATATGCTGCAAGGCTTTCTCCCTGAGGAAGATGCATCTGCGTGTTGTAGCTCCCAAAACCTACGAATATCGAGGCTATCAGGAAAACAATGGCTCCGAGATAGAAAGCAAAGCTCATCCTGTCCATGCTGAAGCCAAAGCCCCTGAACGAGTCTATCAGCGACTCCTCCAGCCCGAACCCCTTGATTAGCAGGTAAAGGCCTATTGCAGCGGAGGGAAGCTCCCACCCAGCACCCAGGAGGTAGCTTACTGCAAATATCAGTATGAGGAGGGCCGGTATTCCGAAAACTATCCTTGCATAATGTGGTTCCTTGAGCTTCTCGAGTATTGTGAAATACGTGTTCTCGAGGCTTTCTGCCTGCTTGACTGTGACATACTTAACGCTGTTTACTTTTATCCTTGATTGTATTATCGGCAGCACGCGGCTGTCGCTTGCCCCGTCGCTTATGAATACACACCCGTCTGCCTTGCTCTGCTCGAGGATCATCTCCAGCTGCCTTGCAATCTCCCTGTCGGCGTCGTAGCCCTCCTTCTCCGAGCCTGTCACAGTCGCTATGCTGACACTGTAGCCCTCCTCTTTCAGCTGGTCGTATATCTTGACAGCCTCGAACATTGCATTCGAGTCGGTATCCTCCGGATCCGCAAGTGCAAGCTGGGTTGCGCCGTTCAGATTCTGGACCCTTCCGAAAAGAGGCCCGCCTATCTTGGTCTTCCTGTAGAGATCATTGTCTATGTCAGCTACAAGGACCAGAACCCTCTCGCTCCTGTCTTTAGGAGCTGTTTTGAGCGAAGCCATAAACACCCAGTATTATAGAAAAAGAAAACTTATTAAGTCTTCAGACGAGATATATCCAGAAGGTAACGCAATGCCAGGGTGGCAGAATCTGGTATCGCGCTGGTCTTGAGTTTTCTCAAGAGCTGAAACAAGATGATGCGAAACAAGCGAACCAGTGCCCTTCGGGGCTTTAGGGTTCAAATCCCTACCCTGGCGATCCTCTCAGAGGGCTGATGCAAGTTATTTATATCTTTTTTATCATAATATATTATAAGGTAATTCAATGTCCAACATAAATATAGAGCTTAAGGGTTATGTGGAAAAGGTATTAAATCGTATGGTCGAAGAGAATTATGCTAAGACTAAATCAGAGGCCATCAGGCTCGCTCTTTTCGAATTTGACCAACTTCATGGCTTGACTGACGATGAACTTTATGCTGTTGCAGTTGAGAAGATAACAAAGAGAATAGAAGCAGGGAAGGAGAAAATACACAAGTTTAACATAAGATGATTCTTTGGATATCTTTTCCACTGATGAGTTTAACAATGATATCAAAAAAATTGATAAAAACACGAAATTACGCATTGGAAAAATAACTACCGAACTTAAGCGTTCTAATTTTATTGGGAAGCCTCTAAAACATGCCAAGAACGTTTACTCTTTAAGAATAGAAAATAAGCGTTTAGTATATACGGTTGAAGGAGATAAAGTGTTACTGTTATTTTTCAAAAGCAGGGAAAATGTCTACGATTATCTAAGGCAGTGATATGATTATCCAGCAAGTGCGCCGAGCTCCTGGAGGAGCTTCTCTGCCCTGGCGATTCTCTCAGAGATCCGACCCTCCAACTTATCCTTTATACTTCCTAATCCCTCTTTGTTTGTAAACACTCTCAAGGAGTTGCACTGTAGGCATTAGGATAGGCAAATATGGCGTAATTCTGGATATCAAAAACCTGAAATCGGCCATCTCTGCTGTTAAGACCCAGTGCTGGGAGAGAAGCAGCGCTGCAAGAATGCTGGAATTGTAATCCATTTCCTGGACTGAACGGAAAGTTATAAATCAATCAACTGCATAAATCTGCATGAAATGCATCTTGTGCAAATCAAGTTGCCAAAATAAGAAAACCAAACGGAGAAATTGTTTATGAACATCGGGATAGATTTCGATAATACGATAACAGAACACCCTCGCCTATTTAAAGATCTTGTAAGCAGCCTGTCAAAAGGCAATAAAATATACATAATCTCATCCTGCGATAAGAAAAAAGCCGCAAGGCTCCCATCCGTGTGCAAAGAAAAGGCAGGAAAGCTGGCAAAATGGGGAATAAGCTACAAGGAACTTCTCCTTGCGGAAGAACCCATTCCAAAAAACAAGGCGAAGATGTGCGTCAAATACAAGATAGATATAATGATAGACGACGACAAGCGTAACATCTCGGCAATAAAAAGGTTGTCGAAAGGGACCGTCTGCCTGATGTTCAGCCTACCAGCCAGGGTGCCAATGAGATGAAGCACATAACTCTTGGGGTAGTCTCACAGACGCCGATGGTAAAGCTCTCAAAAGAAGGGCTCAGCGGCACAATCTTCCTATCCGAGCTAGGGGAGGAAGACTATCGCTACAACGTAGGTGGGGTAACTCCCCTAATAAAATCACAGCTGGAGGAGCTGCTCAGGAAGAAGGCAATAAGGAAAGCAACCTGGTTCTCCCTGAATCCCAATGCCCCTAAGAACATAATACTCTCAAAGCGCATAAATGCAGTAAGCATAAACCTTGAGGAAGAGAGCAGCAAGAACTACGTAAATTTTAAGGAAGACATATGGAACAATTTACATGGCATAAGCTCAAAGCCTTTTACAATAGCCGAGTATCTGGGGTACTTCAGGTACAACTCAAGGCTTGCCAGAATGATGCTTGAGGAATACCAGGAAGTAGATCTCTTCGAAATACACGATTTCCAGCAGCTTCTTCTGGGTTCAATGCTCGGGCCATCATTCCCGAGCATACTACGGTGGCACATACCATTTGAGCCTGAGATTCTGGATAAAAACATCAAAAAATTCATAATCAATGGACTGGAAGGGAACGATGCGATAATAGTCAGCACAAGGCGCGCGCTGGAAGGCCTCATACGGGCAGGATACAGGGGCAAGGCCTACCAGATATATCCCCACATAGATCCGAAAATATGGAAAGCTCCTACAAAATCCTTGGAGCAAAGACTTTCGGAAGGTTTTGGCATAAAGCCTGACGACTTCCTTGTAGTGAATGTGGCTAGGATGGACCCCATGAAGTCTCAGGACGACCTCATACGCGCAATATCGATGATTAAGGAACCAAAAATAAAGCTGATGCTTGTGGGAGGAAGCAGCTTTAGCAGCAGCGCAAAAGGCCTTAAGCATCCAAAAAGCCATATCTGGACGAAACGGCTCAAGTCACTGGTGAAGAAATTAAAACTGGAGAAACGCGTTATTTTCGGTGGCAGCATGGACCACCATGAGCTCGAAGCGGCATACTCGCGCGCAAATCTCATGGTACTTCCCTCGAGGTCCGAAGGATTTGGCCTTGTCGTTGTGGAATCGTGGATATATGGGGTTCCTGCGATAGTCAGTTCGGGTGCAGGCATATCTGAACTAATGATGGACGGAATCAGCGGCTATTCATTTAGACCTGCAGATGTCCGCGATCTTGCGCTCAAGATTTTCAAAATATACAAAAATCCGAAATTGTCCGAAGAGATGGGCAGTAATGCGCACAGCATGGCCAGGGCATGCTTTGTCTCCTCTACAGTACCGCTTATCAAGGAAGTGTACGAGAAGACGATCGAAGATTTCGGATGATCGTTGCAAATCTCTACTCCTCCTATTTTTTTTACGCAAGTCCTTTCCCCACCGGATAAAGTTTAAATAACAACATGTAGTAGCCTATCTTTAAAAAAATACTATATGTTGTGTGATTTGATGGCCAGGCAAATGGTGACTAGGGATGGGAGAACTGAGGAATTTGATCCGTCGCGGATAGAAAACGCTATAGCGAAAGCGGTTGACGCTGCCTTTTTTGAGGGTAAAAAGGCAGAAACTGAAAAGGCACGACTGGCCTCGCTTGCCATTGCTAGGCTGGAAGGCCTCCCAGACGGCATTGATGCAGGGAAGATACAAGAGGTAGTGGAATCAGTACTTTCGGAAAGCGGCAACAAAAAGCTTGCAACGGCATATGTACTATACAGGGCACAGCACAAGGCAATGAAGGAGCTTTCCACTACCATGGCATTCATCGAATCTGTAGACGATTATCTTTACGGCAAGGACTGGCAGGTAAAGGAAAATGCAAACATGGGGTATTCGCTGCAAGGACTCAATAACTACATAACCTCAAAAGCAGCATCACGGTACTGGCTCAACAAGATATATCCAGAAAAGATCAGGGAAGCGCACGAATCTGGGGGATTGCATATCCACAATCTAAACGTCCTTGGGCCATACTGCGTAGGATGGGATCTGAAAGACCTGCTTGTGCGCGGATTTGGAGGGGTCCATTCAAAGGCAGAGTCGAAACCCGCCAAGCATTTCCGCACGGCACTGATGCAAGCAGTAAACTTCTTTTACACTCTTCAGGGGGAAAGCGCCGGCGCGCAGGCTTTCTCCAACTTTGACACTTATCTTGCGCCATTCATAAAATACGACGGGCTAGGATATCTACAGGTAAAGCAGGCCATTCAGGAATTCGTATTCAACATGAACGTTCCGACAAGGGTGGGATTCCAGACGCCTTTTACTAACATAACTCTCGACCTGAGGGTTCCAGGGTATTTGGCTTCAGAAGGCGTAGTTATCGGAGGCATGATGACTGGGAGCACCTATTCGGAGTTTCAAGAAGAGATGAATATGTTTAACAGGGCATTCGCCGAAGTGATGTCTGAAGGGGATGCCGTCGGCAGAGTCTTCACCTTCCCCATACCCACATACAACATAACTGCTGATTTTGACTGGGACAATGAAGACTACGGTCCCATATGGGAAATGACGAGGAAATACGGCATACCGTACTTCTCAAATTTCATAAACAGCGATATGAAGCCGGAAGACGCAAGGAGCATGTGCTGCAGACTGCGTCTCGACACAAGGGAGCTGAAGAAGAGAGGAGGAGGTCTATTTGGGGCAAATCCTCTCACCGGTTCGATAGGCGTATTCACAATAAACCTGCCACGCATAGGCTTCCTTTCAAAAAACGAGGGCGAATTCTTCGAGAGACTGAAAGCGCTTATGGACATCTCAAAAGAAGGCCTCGAGACAAAAAGACAGGTACTGGAAAAATACACAGAGATGGGGCTCTATCCTTATTCAAGGCACTACCTCCAAGGCATAAAGCAGGCTTACGGGGGCTACTGGAAGAACCACTTCTCCACAATCGGGATCATAGGTATGAATGAGGCCTGCATGAATTTCCTGGGAAGCGGAGAAGGCATATATTCTGAAAACGGCAAGAAGTTCGCGCTCAGGGTAATGGACTTCATGAGGGATGTGATGGAAGACTACCAGCTTGAAACAAATAGCATATACAACCTGGAGGCGACCCCTGCAGAAAGCACGGCATATTCTCTTGCACTGAAGGACAAGAAAGAGTTTCCCGGGATAATCGTGGCGAATGAAACCTCGTGCAGGAAAGGCGCCGAGCCTTACTACACCAACTCCTCACACCTGCCTGTAGGCCAGACTGACAATGTCTTCGATGCGCTATCACACCAGGATGAGCTCCAGTCAAAATACACTGGAGGAACTGTCCTTCATGCCTTCCTCGGCGAGTCACTCCCTTCCCGAGATTCAACAAGGAAGCTTGTAAGGAAGATAGCTGAAAATTTCAGGCTTCCATACTATACCATAACACCGACATTCAGCATATGCCCAAAGCACGGATACCTCGAGGGGTCGCACGAATATTGCCCGAAATGCGACGCGGTTATACTTAGCAAGGTGAAAAAATGAACGAAAAAACAACAGAGGAAACGTTGGAAGAGAACGCCACGGAAAGGACGAGATGCGAGGTCTACTCACGGATAGTTGGCTATCTAAGGCCCGTTTCGCAGTGGAATGCTGGCAAGAAATCCGAATTCGGAGACAGGATGTCATACGACTGCCAGAAAACCTGAATGGTGCCCTCTATGGAAATAGGCGGATTTGAGGCAGTGAGCCTGCTAGACTACCCTGGGATGATCTCCTCGATAGTCTTTTTTGCAGGATGCAACATGCGCTGCCCGTTCTGCCACAATCCTGATCTGGTGCTTCGGAACAGGGAAAATCTCAAAATGATAAGTCCCTCCGAAGCGCTGAAAAGGCTTTCACAGATGTCCGGATTTATTGATGGAGTCACCATAACCGGAGGCGAGCCGCTTCTCCAGCCTGGAATTGAAGACTTCATCCGGCATGCGAAATCGATTGGCCTGAAGGTAAAACTCGACACCAATGGGCTCAGCCCGGACAGGCTGAAAAGGATCCTTTCTGGAAAGATGGCCGATTATGTGGCGATGGACATAAAGGCGCCCCTGGAAGATGGCAGGTATGAAAAGGCCGCAGGAATGCATATCCCTGCACTACTCTCCAGGATAAGGCAAAGCATAGACCTGATAAGAATCTCTGGCGTTCCTCACGAGTTCAGGACAACTGTTGCACCAGGCATAATAAGCCCTTTAGAACTCATTGCAATAGCCCAAGAGATAAAGGGCGCGGATGCCTATTACATACAGCAGTTCAGGAACAAGGTTACGCTCGACCCCAAACTGCATTCCACGCCTCCTTTTCCAATTGCTGATCTCGAATCTGCATGCCTTAAAATAAAAGAGATGAACCTCGTCAAGTCCTGTAAGGTCAGGTGAACAAGCTGCATCCGTGTACATGCAATACTTTATATTATCCTGCGACAAAATAAAATTATGAAAAACTGGCCGTTTATACTACTTCCGTTTGCGGCATTAATCCTGTTCCTTCAGGGAGCCGTAATTCTTTCCCTATCAATCAACGGCACTCTCCTAACTTCTATAATAAACAGTTCGATAACCTCTATTGCCATAACCCCGGCCACCAACCAGACACATTATAATGCATCTTTAATCGAAAGCCAGATAAGCTCGACTTTCAAGACAGTAAGCCTGGTCATATTTGCAGAGGCGATACTGTTGGCAGCATCCGCTTATCAGGCATTCCACAAGAAGCCCACAGAGATTAAGGGATGGCTTATCATGTCGTTTATTGTAAGCATAGCCAGCGTCTTGACTGGAGGCGGAGTCATCTTTATCTCGTCTGTGCTTGGAGTCATAGGGAGCGGCCTTGGACTTTTCTCCAAATCACGCGTGCCACAAGAAGATGAAAAACCAGTGCAGGAAAAGAAAAAAGGCAAACGGGGAAGTTCGTAATGCAGACAATAAAATGCAACGGATGCAACAAAGTGCTCAACGGCAAAGGCTCCATCTTCTATTGCGATGGCTGCAGCGCATATTACTGCAAAGAATGCGCACTGCCCGTTCCTGACTCGTACACTGCAGGGATGTGTCCCAACTGCGGCATAGAACTGAACCAGGCGAATATGTGATCTAAGTGTGGCTTAAGCTACGCTCTTATCATTCGATTCTTCCGTCTTCCTTCGTGTAAAGCACAATATCGCTCTGCTTTCTCTGTATTTGGTTCGCCTTGACTCCATATATTGCCTTCACGCCCTTCTGTATGCCAAGGTCTACGAGCCTCTGGGTTATCACTCCATCAAGCACTATTGCATAGCAGTCCTGTGCGTTCTGCACTGTCTGCAGGAGCTCCCTTATGGGTATTTCTCTTGTAACATTTCCGGAGGTGTCATACAGCCTGCTTCGCAATGTGCCTGAAAGCTCCTCGAGCCCCGATCCGAGCAGTGTAAAAAGCATGCTTTCCAGGACAGGCTTGCTAGTCTGCGCTCCCTGGGAGCCGGAATAGAATACCTCCTGCTCAGCCCTCTTCGGCTCAGCCTGCAGCTGCCGTTCTGGCTCCCTCTGCTCCGGAGGCGCAGCTTCGCGTACCGGCGGCTGCATTTTCACCTCACCTGCCGGCGGTAGCTGGCTATGTGGCGGTTCCTGCGGCCTTTGCATCTCCTGCTCCCTACTCTCAGGATATCTGTTGTTTTGGTACCGTTGGCTGCCCTGGACCGGGACGAACCTGCCCCTAGAGCTTCCCTGATACTGATCCAGAGGCACCTTGGTCCTCATCGACTTTATTATCTCCTTTCTTGTGAGATCCTCAACCTCCTTGCCATCAGGCGCCCTGCAGACAAAGTCTACATCGGCAACGCTCACAAGGTTTCTGAGTATGAGGTCCCCTCCCCGGTCACCGTCAAGAAATACTGTGGTGTCCTTCTCTCTGCACAGGTCTATTATGCTCTTTGGAACCGCGGCCGCTCCGCCCAGTGCTATTGCATTGGTGACATCATTCCTGAGCAGGTTTAATACATCGGCCCGTCCTTCAACGATTATCAGCTCAGGCACCTTCCCAACGTCTGGTCCCGCAGGCAGATGCTCCGCACCGAACGTGACTATCTCGCTTACCCTCACTTCGGACTGGACCATCTCCGAGAGTTCCTTGCTGTCCGGCAGTTCGGTGTTAAGCAGATTCTTGACAAGCTCCTTCGCCCTGTCGAGTATCTTGCGCCTCTTCTCTGATCTTGTATCCTCTACCTTCTCCACCTTAAACTCGGCTTCATATGGGCCAACCCTGTCAACCGACTCGACAGCTGCTGCAAGTATGCAGGTCTCTATCCTGTCCAATGAAGCAGGCAGCATCAGCTTTCCATAGCATCTTCCCTGTGACTGCCCAAGTTCTATCTCTATCCTCCCTATCTTCCCGCCTTTTTGGAGCTCCCTCAGGTCAAGATCGTCACCAAGAAGGCCTTCTGTCTGGCCGAAAACAGCACCGATTATGTCTGGTTTGTCAACCATCCCATTTATGCTGAATTTAGCCTCCACCATGTATTTTACTATGTCTAGATAAGTTTTTGCCATTCACACACCTATATCTGCCCAAATCTGCGGCTTTCTGCACCGCTAGGGCATTCAGTATAAAACTGCATCAAGCGGGAAGTCACTGCCTTTTTTGCAGGCATGCGCATTCCGTACCCTTCTTCCAATTATACCACAATGGGAAAAGATGCAACTAGCGTCATGGCGCAACATATATTAATACATAATACAAAGTCATATCAAGGATCGAGTTGCATTGGCGGTAGTGATATGATAGAAAATTATTCGGATATTCAAGCTTCAATACACATTACGCTAGTTGCATCTTTTCCCATTGTGGTATAATTGGAAGAAGGGTACGGAATGCGCATGCCTGCAAAAAAGGCAGTGACTTCCCGC
>DAHXKV010000007.1 GCA_027366155.1 Microcaldota archaeon | reverse complement strand
ATGTGTTTTACTTCGCAAGGCGCTATGGAAATATGCCATCAGCCTCAACTTGATGTGCGTAAACAGTAAGGCATGGCGCAGGTTTTCAGAGCTTTATCTCTCTCAAGACCAATAGAATTCCAAAAAGGAAAGCCTTATGGCAAGTTGCTTTCCGAAATGCTGGGAATCAAGGCAGAGCAGGCGCGCAAAGGCTACGATGTCCTGGGAAACATAGCCATAATAGACGCAGAGCCAAAGGCCGCAAAGGCAGCCGCTGGGCTCATACTTTCCACGCATAAGAACATAACGACAGTGCTACGCAAGGTCGGTGCTGTGTCCGGAAAATACCGCAAAAGGAAATACGCATACGTACTTGGCAAGAGAAACTACGTTGCACGATACACTGAAAACGGCTCAACGTTCATCTTTGACGTAAGGACAGCTTTCTTCTCCTCACGCCTTGCATACGAGCGGAAGAGGATATGTTCGCTTGTCGGAGAGCAGGAGCGGGTCTTTGTCATGTTTGCCGGAGTGGGCCCATTCGCGATAGAAATAGCCAAGTCGCATAGGCAATCACGCGTTGTAGCGCTGGAGCTGAACAGGGCCGCATTCGGCTACCTGGCAAAGAACATCTCCCTGAACAAGACGAGCAATGTTGTTCCGATACTCGGAGACGCGCTCTCGCCCCCCAAGGAATACGAGGGCTTTGCCTCAAGGATAATAATGCCGCATCCTTCTGACTCACTGAGGTTCTTTAAGGCAGCGCTCAGGATCTCCGGTCCGCAGTGCAGCATACACCTGTACCTATTCACGGAAGACGGCGGAGCCAGCGCCGAGCGGGAATTGGCATCCACCGCCGCCTCGATGGGTTTCTCTCTAGAGGTGACATCGAAACGAACAGTGCGCACCTACTCGACCAAGATCTCTGAAATTGTCATCGACATGAAAGTCAGGAAGTGATATAAAGATTAGTCTGGTAAAGAATCCTTAGATTGGATGAGGAAGGCACAGCCTGCCCTAGAATTCCTGACCATATATGCATGGACGCTTATAGCCGTACTGCTGTTCATAGTTTTTGCACTGGCAATATCTACCTCGCCTTCAAGTCAGATAGTGCCGCCTTCCCACTGCTACATAACGCCCTCCTTCCCCTGCTACGCGATGTTCATGATGTCAAACAGCATTGGCACTACCTCACAGGTCATTTTTACAAACAACCTGGGCAGGGAAATAGCGTTCTCCGGAAACTCTCTCACCGTGTACCCTACCTCGGCAAATCAGGTCTACTATGGCCAGTGCCTGCCTGCAAACGCACTGCCTAATCAGGTAATCTCGTGCTCCGCCGCCTTTCCGGATCTATTTGCCTCCATAGGACAGTCATTTACGCCTGACTTCTCCATAAGCTATAGCATATGCTCCAAATCCTGCACATTTCCGCTTCCTTTGTACAACACAAGCGGTTCTGCGCAATTATCCGTATCAAAATATGTACCTGACTTCAGAAATTTTGTGGAGCTCGCATCCCCCTCCTCGTTTGGCAGCGTCTCTCCAGGAAATAATACCTACAATTTCGGCTCCAAGATTACTATCTCGGAGACTCCTGCACAGGGCCACACCTTCCTCGGTTGGACATGCGAAGGCCAGGGCTGTTACTCGGGATCATCTGCCTCAAACACAATAACAGTAAACAACTTCATAGTCGAGACTGCAAATTTCAAGTGACATGTTTCTTCCTTTTAGGAGCTTTTTTCCCTCCGCCGAAAATTGAGATTGCCTTCCTGAATTCCTCCGGAGAGCCAAAATTGTTGTAAACGCTTGCAAATCTTATGTATGCAACAGGATCCAGCTTGAAGAGCTCCTTAACCACCATGTCTCCTATCCTCCTGCTTGTTACCTCGTTCCTGCCGCTTGCCCGTATTCGTGCCTCTATCCTGTCTGCCATGTCCTCCATCGACTGTCTGCTTACCTCCCGCTTCTCACATGCCCTGATTATCCCCGCAAGCACCTTATTTCTGTCAAACTGCTCTCTTTTCTTATCTTTCTTTATCACAGTTATCTGGTCTATCTCGGCACGCTCGTATGTTGTGAATCTGCGTTTGCATTCTACGCATTCTCTCCTTCTCCTGGTAACGTCCTTGTCCATTACCTCCCGCGAGTCTATAACGTCAGTATCTTCATTTTTGCAGTAAGGGCATCTCATCCTATCATTCTAAATGAAATCTTCTATCTTGCTCTGCTTTATGAGGCTCATGGTCTTCCAGTAATTTCTTATGTATGGGTCAAGCCTGCTTGTTCCCATCTCTCTTTTTATTGCATCTATTGTATACCTGTCTGAAGGGTATCCTGATCCAATCTCAATGCCCTCCTCCTCAGCAATTCTTGCTATCTCCAAGTCCCTTGTCACTTTTGCGACAATGCTCGCAGCTGAAACGATTGGATATCTTGCATCTGCCTTATGCTCGGCTCTTATTCTAATGGGCTTTACGCCAGCAACTCTCTCATTGTTTCGCATGCCCTCTATCGTCATTGCCTTCTTTGAAAAGAGCTTTATGCGCATGCCGAAGCGCTCAGGCACTACGTCTGGCGAGTCAACGTAGAATCTCTCCGGCACTGATGACGCCGAGTCTATAAGCTTTGCAAAATTAAGCGCCTCCAGTTCGTTTATCGAGACCTTGCCGTGCATTGCCTCATTGATCTCTCCGGCGCTTATCATGTATACCTGTATTTCTTCTGAAACCGCCTTTATCTCGTCAAGCAGGAATTCCCTTTTTCTCCTCGTAAGCATCTTGGAGTCGCGCACCCCTATCCGCGACAGCCTGCCTTCCTTCCCCTTGCTTATGCTAACTATACTTATTACTATCGGACCCATCACAGCGCCGCGACCTGCCTCGTCGCCGCCTGCAATGATTATGCCAGCACCTTCAAAGAATTACAAAAGGTTCTTTCTGTCGACTACTATAAAATCGTTGACCGCTAGAACGCTTCCGTATGGAACAGTTATCCTACCACTCTTGACGTTAAGCTTGTTTACGAATTCGCTGTCGACATTCGGTTCCACGACAAGAGCATTAAGCTTTCCTGAGGTTTCACTGACTTCGGCGTCGATGAACTTGCCCAAATCAAACCCATCACTGGTGACGACTTCCTTGCCAACAAGCTGTTCTGCTATCATGTATTTTACCATTCTATGCACCTTGAACTACAGAGGTATTTACCCATGATAATGTAATTGCACAAGTTTATATACCTAATCTTTACTTGGATGCATACGAATTCAAGGATGGCGCGTAGAAATCCGGTGCAAATAACCAAAGGCACCAATCAACTACTGACGGCAAGTATATTAAAGACAAGGACACTTATTTTGGGCTAGGCGAAGCCCAATGGTAGAAGACTCAGGTACGCTGCTCTTCAAAGACAAGCAGACTAGGATAATTCTTTCTATGCTTGACGAGCGAAAGGAATGGTATCTCTCCGAACTCGCTAAGAACTCCGGAGTCACCTACATACACACGAGCAGATTCATAAAAAGGTGCGAAACAAGCGGTCTCGTACATACTGAAAAACACGGAAGAACGAAGCGCGTACTGCTTACCGAGAAGGGGAAATCTATTGCAAATGGCCTCAAGTTGCTCATGGCGGAGGTGGCAAAGCACGAGCCTGCAGCCCAGGAAAATCCTTGATACTGCCTATACTGCCTCTATTACTGCCCTTTTTCTCATCGAGTTCAATATGTGGGCATAATCCCTATAATGGACGAATGCGGTTACTGTTATTGTATACTCGCCCTTGTCTGTCTTGACATCGCTAAAAACCTCAAACCTCGCTTCCCTCTGCTCGTTAGGCAAAAGGCTTCCAAACCGAATCTCCTTCTCTCTAGAAAGTCCAGTCGAATCGACGCTGAGCTGCCTTGGCACGCTTATAACGACAGAACCCATCACCGGCTCGCCTGTCAGGTTCCTGACTGTGACAATAAGTGCCGATGAGCTCCTCTCAAGAGACCTAAGTTTGTACGGTACAAACTCGGTCTTCATGTAATAAGGGAATCTGGCCCCAAGGTCAGCAGTGACATCCTTTTTACCGAACAAATCCAACAGGCCCATTGTATCATCTATGTTGCTTCAACAGTAGCGTTTGCGGAAGCGCCCTCGCTTCCCTTTACTACTATACCGTATGCTTCTCCCTTTATAATGTTTATCCCAACTCTCCCAGAGGCAAGTATAATATCACCTCCGAAATGAAGCGTGGCTTTACCTCCAGGGTATAACACATATCCTCCTGTCGAATTGTAACCTCCATTTTCATATGTCTGCATGCTTCCGTTGCTCAGTACTCTGAATGCGGCGTAGCCTATCTCGGGTTGGAACCTCGAGACAAAATCAGGGAAGTTTATTCCTGTCTCTGCGTTTGCGCTCACGAGGAGATTCGCGAGTCCAGTTATGTTAAGCCCGCTGAAATTCCCGCTCTCCACCCTTTTCCTTACCAGGCTTTCCAGGGTACTGACGTTCAAGTTCGAAATGCCTGCATTGCCGCCCGTTATGTTTGCCAGCACCCTCTTGAGAAAATTCTCTTTCTGGCTTCCGTTCAGTTCCGAAGCCAGCCTCCCGATGGCAGGCAGCGAAAGATTCAGGATATTGCCTTCATACGGCTGTCCAAGCGAAGCCACGCCTCCCCCGATACCGGCGTTCTGGAGTGCAGAAATCTCACTCGAGTTGAGTTTAGATAACTCGTCCCTTGCTACTGCTACGGTGCTGTTGCTGCCAAGCGTGCCTATCACCTTGCCTATGACGTAGAAACTCTCGTTAATGAGGGCAGTTGAGCTTACATTGCCCAAAGCGGGCTGCTGCTCGGCCGGCACTCTTCCTATCCTAATGTATCCTGTCTCATTTCCAACCAAGAATACGCTGTTTATCTCTACCGGAGAACCTGAATTGTCGTAAACCACAACGGAGACAGAAGTCTTGTTTCCATAAGTGGAAACTGTAGCATTCTCCAGTGAGATCTCTGCCTTGTCCCTCGAAACCACTGAACTCTCTTCAGTGTCGAGCGTTGCGTTTCCATACGCTGGAACGGGTCCAGAAGCATTGATAAGATCTGCCTGCATTGAAGGGAAAAGCGAAAAGAAGGTCTCATTCATTGAAAATGTGGGCACCAATTCAGCGCTAACTACGCCAAGCAGCTCCAATCCAGATCGTACCTTATTATTTAATGCATCTGAAGAGAAGTTCCCTTTCAAAGCCACATTGTAAACATTCCCGTTTATCTCTATACTGGCAGAGGTCACGTTCAACGCGAACGATTCCACACTTGAATTGTAAGGCACATTCAATACTCCAATCCCCTCGCTGAGATTGGCAAGGCCTAACATGTTGGCCGAGCCTCCATTGCCCTTATAACGTATCTCGCTTCCGTTCGTTGTCCTGACCACCACAACGAACGAGGAAAAATTCACTCCAAAAGCCTCGGTTCCCGAAGGAAGCACCGAAGGATCGGTAAGCCTTACATAAACGTTCTCCGTGGATGGCGCCTGAGCAGCAACGAGGAGATATCCCGCAAGCAGTACCACTGCTACGAACACCAATGCGATGAGCGTCTTGTATTCCCTTTCCATAAAATACTATTGTATTGCTCATAAATAAAAACACCACACAAGCCCTGCCGCACCTCAATTCTTCCTGTAAAATCCCGCCCTGCATCTGCCCTTCCAAAACTGCGCCTTGCCACATAAGCCTAAAAATTCAAACGTCGAATACCTCCCCAATGGGAGGCATTATCACTGACCAAAGCATATTCAAGGCCTACGACATACGCGGCACATACCCAGAGCAGATAAACGGCAATGTTGCATACGGCATCGGCCAGACTTTCTGCAGGCTGGTCGGAAACGGAAGCCGTGTATGCATAGCAAGAGACGTACGGCTCAGTGGACCAGAACTCAGGGAAAACCTCTTGGCAGGTCTGTCAGGGTCTTCCCTTGAGATCTCAGAAATAGGTGTCGTGCCGACTCCTGTGATATACTTCGCGCTCGTCAAGTACGGCTTCGACGGCGGCATTATGATTACGGCAAGCCACAACCCCCCGGAGTGGAACGGATTCAAGATTTACGGCAAGTCAGGCGCGCCGATAGGAATGGGCAGCGGGCTCGAAAAGATGCGCGACACCGTATTCAAACTTGCACCGGTGGCAAAACTGGAACCAGCCGCAACAAAAGACATAAGCCAGAAGGTCCTCAGGGCATATCTCGGCTCTCTCCTTAATAATAGCAGCATGAAATGCGACCTCAGTGTAGGGATAGATCCTGGGAATGGTTCATATTCGAAAATCGCAGCCAAGGCATTCCGAAAGAAGGGCATCGAGGTGCATGCGATAAACAACACTCCTGACGGAAGTTTTCCTTCGAGGCCTCCCGAGCCCAAGCCAGAGGCTCTCTCCGCGCTTAAAGACCTGGTAATCGAGAAGGGCCTTGATTTTGGGATAGCATTTGATGCTGATGGCGACAGGGGCATATTCGTTGACGGGAAAGGGCAGGCGCTAAGGGGCGATGTTGCGTTTGCGGTCTTTGCCATGCAGATGCTAAAAAAGGGCGACAAGGCCGTATTCGAGGTAAGCTGCACCGACGCGGTAAGGGAAGCCATACTTGCAAATGGCGGAGTGCCTGTCATGGTGCCTGTGGGGAGAACTAATATGCTTGCTGCCATGTCCGGAGAAAAGGCCAGGATAGGCGGGGAGATATCTGGCCATACTTATTTTTCGGAAACATTCGGCGGTGACGACGCCCTCTTCAGTGGGCTAAAGATGGCAGATCTAATCTCGGAGAGCGGGGAAAGCCTCACGAAGCTGCTATCGCGGATAAACAGGTACGAGCTTACATCGATGGAGATAGACGTAGACGAAGAGGCGAAGTTCATGATAATCTCAAAGATAAAAGAAAAATTCTCAAAAGACAAAAATGCAATTGCAATTGATGGAATAAAAGTGCGCAGCACAAATGGATGGTTCCTCCTCCGGGCATCCAACACCTCCTCCAAGATACGCCTGCTTGCAGAAGCCAAGACAAAAGCTGGCCTCGAATCGCTTCTAAAGGAAGCCAAGGCCGAGCTTCACGCCGCAATAGGTTCCTTGTGAAAGGCCCGCATATTTTAGAGGTAAAAACCTTACTAAAACCTTCTTTTCGGGCAATGCCTTTATAGATATGCAGGCCACTATGGACAGATGATTATGGGAAAGACATTTGCAACAAAGAAGAAAATACTCATGTTGCTCAAGGCGAAAGACATGACTGCCAGCGAGCTTGCCAGTGAGCTGGGCCTTTCAACAGCAACCATAATCCAGCACATGGGCGAGCTATCGAGAATGGGTGCAGTAGAAAAGCTGGAGAACGAGCACTTCAGAAAGCTTAAGTATTACCACATAAGCGGAAATGCAGAATCTCACTTGTTCCGGTATGGCTTCATCGTGCTTGCCCTTGCAGCATTGATGTCTGTATCATACCTCTACCTTTCATCCAGCAACTCCACATCCGGCATCCGTACAGTGCTTCCAGTCAACGCAAACAGCCCTTCAAATCAGCCGGCCGCAGCATCAAACAGCACCCTGCTAAACACGACCAACTCCATCGCCCAAGGCAAGCCTAACCCTGTCCCATCCCCTGGAATACCTAACACCGGAAGCACCCTTGCATGCCCAATGATATCATACAATTCAAACGGCACCATAACTGGCTACTCCAACCTTTCCATGCACTACATCAACCCAAGCGGAACCGAGATAGCCGATTATCTAATAAATGTAGGGTCTGTTGGCGTACTAAACCTCACCGAGAAATTCACCGACGTCCTCAGCAACCCTGAGAACGCCAACAGAACGCACTACTACATACTGACCAGCCCTTCGGGCCAGTTCGTCAACGCAGCAAGCCAGGTCAACATAACGTTCTCCCCGCAACACTACTCCGCAATCCAGAATTCCACGATCTCATTTAAGGCATACATAAGAGCAATTAATGCCTCCGGCCACACCTTCCAGCTCAGGATAGACGGCCCCTGCGGAGGAGGAACCCCGCAGGTGCTTATAACTGTAGGAAGCAAGCCATACAACGGGACTATAAGCTCGACTGCGACGCCGTATGGATAAGTAAAATTAGTGCACCGGAAGGTTTTTACTCTCTTCAATCGCATGCATATATGATTGGATGGGAGATAGCCTAAAAGGAAAGAAGGTACTCATTGTGGGGGTAGGTCCGGGGCTAGGTTCAGCAACGGCATACATGCTCCTCAAGAAAGGGGCGGAAGTAATAATTTCCTCTAGGGAAGAGGACAAACTAAAGGTGATATGCAAACGCCTCTCCAAATTCGGTAGCATAAGCTATGTTGCCGGAAACGCTTCCAGCATCAATGGCGCCTCAGAGATAATCTCCTCCGCAGCAAAGCAATCAGGGCGGATAGACCATTTCATATTCTCCGTTGGCGGATATGTTCTCACACGACTGTCAGAAGTAAACGAGGAAAACCTGGAATCAATGCTCTTGTCAAACTTCAAGGCACCCATATACCTTGCAAAGGCCGCCTCCCCGTATCTAACAGAAGGCTCATCTGTTGTCCTAGTCTGCTCGAGGGAAGGGCTGCAATGGCATTCCACCCGCAACATCTCATATGCGCCTGCGAAGGCCGCACTGGCCAGGGCCACAGAGGTTCTTGCAAACGAGCTCATCGATAAGGGTGCAAGAGTAAATGCAGTTGCGCCCGCCTCAATGCGCTTCGACTTCACTCCCGAGCGGGACTGGAGGAAGGGAAGGAAGCTTGGCGACGTCGAATGTCCTCCGGAAGACGTTGCCAGTGTGATAACTTTCCTCCTCGAAGAATCGTCAGGATGGATAGACGGAGTAGTAATACCCGTAGACGGCGGCTCGCGGTTCAAGCCAAAATAATAGGCTTGCACTGCAGGCATGGGACATACGCTGCGCATCTCACAGTCGAATATATAAATCTAAAAATCAATGACTTATGCGTGTCAAGATGGAAGTCAGCAATTTCATATATGCCTTTATCATAACGGCTGTACTGATTTCTCTCCTATCTGCCTATCCTGTGTACTCCGACCACGGAGTCTACCTGCGGCAGATCCGACCCCAAGTCCAATCCAACTCATCGCAGCAGCTCAGCCCCTCTGGCACTTACAATACAGACGCATCGATAGGTCCTGATACGCCATACTCATACATCAAGGGCTACAAGGTCTTCGATCTGGGAAGCATACCTGCGACTAACTACAGCGCCTTTGCCTCTCCGTGCAACCCACATTACTCAGGAAGCGCATACCGCAAGGGAATATACAACTGCCAGCCGATCAGATCCAATCACGGAGCATCTGCTGGCTCGGTGAGCAACGCTGCATCTACTGAGTTGCTTAACTGGGCCGGATACGTAGGCATTGTAAGCTCGCACTCGGCAACCTCAGTCCAAGGCTCATGGACAGTGCAGGCAGCCGCCCCTTCATCATCAGCAACCTACTCGGCGCAGTGGGCCGGCATAGGTGGATTCAATGACGGGACCCTTATACAGGCCGGCACTGAAATTGACTACTACAACGGAGCAGCGCATTACACGGCCTGGTACGAGCTCCTTCCAGCGTACGAGACCGTTATAAGCAACCTGCCTGTCTCTCCAGGTGACAATATATATGTCAACATAACTGCAGTGCCGAACCGGGCGAACAACTGGACAATTACGTTAATAGACAAGACAACTGGGGAGGGCTTCACCATCAATGCATCATATCAGTCATCCCAGAACTCATCGGAATGGGTGGAGGAGAGGCCAGAGGTCTGCTCATCCAGCTGCAGCCTCGCCAACCTGACAAACTTCGGGGAATCCTACTACGGCTACGACTACACTGGCAATGCTCTAACGAACTATGCTGAGATGGGATATGGGATCCAGCCTGTAAGCCAGCTGCCCGGGCTTACCTCGATGACCATGGTGAGCAATACCGCCGCCGCCATCCTCGCGCAGCCCTCGCCGCTAACAAGCGACGGCACCAGTTTCTCTGTCAGCTACGGGCCACAGAGTGCCACAACGTATTCTCTCACAGTCACGCCAAGTCCCTCATCTGGAGGGACTGTATTTCCATCAGGCACAAGCAACTACGCTCCAGGAGCCCAGGTGACTATATCCGAAACACCTGCAGCAGGCTATGCCTTCACCGGATGGACCTGCACAGGTACGGGCTGCTACTCGGGCCAAGGCTCATCAAACACATTCACGATAACATCTGACGTAACGGAGACTGCTGGCTTCCAGCCCAACGCTCCTCAATATGTACTGACTGTCAACAATGACGGCTGCACCAGCGTCTCAGCTTCAGGCACCTACAATGCAGGGAGCATAGCAACCTTCTCGGCTACAGTTCCTTCTGGATACACCTTCATCGGATGGACTGGTTCCGGCACGGGCTCATACAGCGGAACAAACAACCCTGCATCAGTCACAATGAACAACTCGATGACCGAGACTGCAACATGCACTCCCCTTCCTATTTCGTATACGCTGACAGTCAAGTCGATCCCCCACGGAGGAGGCAGCGTTTCGCCTTCTGGCACGTACACCTATCCTTCTGGGAGCATGGTTACTATCTCCGAAACTCCGGCAAGTGGGCATACCTTCACCGGATGGACCTGCACGGGCACTGGCTGCTACGCAGGTGCAGCCCAATCAACGACTATTATGGTCTCCTCCAACACTGTGGAGACTGCGCAGTTCACGAAGTCAGGCAAGACAGGGAAGCATTGAGAGAGCGTTGGGCCACTTCCGACCTGAAGCGGCCTTCATTTCCATGTGATATTGCATATCTGGCAAGGACAGCCGCCACTGCCAACAACAATGACAAGAACTTCTTTGATGTGCTTTACAATGCGTTATTGCGTATCTCATGAAGTACGAGGCATGGATTCTCAGGGACTTTGCATGGCGGTTGAATTTGATAATGCCAAGTTACTAAAAATAAGGCCTGCACGACGAAAGTAATATAAGCCTTCCAAACAAATGTCTAAACGGCAAAGTATAGCCTGGCTTTTATTCCAGGCTGCAGTGCCATACGGTGAAACGATGAAATTGAGGCCAGCGCGGACGATGCGCTACATAACAAGCCAGGCATGGAGCAGGTATTCAGTTAAAAAGCCCAGGAAAAACTACATAAAGGCACTGCCACACACGAGCCTTCTCATATTCAGGATGGGCAACCCGAAGCTCATCTACGACACCATAGTCACGCTTGATTCCGACCAGTACGTACAGGTCCGCTCAAACTCGCTTGAAGCCGCAAGGCAGACTGCAAACAAATATCTTGAAAAGGAGCTTCCTAATGCCTATTTCCTGCGGGTCGTAACCTATCCGCACCAGGTCATACGCGAAAAGAAGAGGGCCACCGGGGCAGGCGCAGACCGACTTTCCCAGGGCATGTCAATGTCCTTCGGAAAGCCTATCTCTATCGCGGCAAGGATAAAACCCAGGACGCCTGTATTCGAGCTGAAAATAAATGCAAACGGTCCTTCAGTTGCAGTTGCAAAGGAAGCGTTAAAGCGGGCATCATCAAAGCTGTCCGGCAATTACTCCGTATCGGTCAAGAGCGCAGTCAAGCAGGCTTCATAACGGGCATTATGCACTATTCTTTGTTTTCCCATAGGCGCGTCTGACCTCGCCTATCATCATCATGAGCCATGGGGTGAACCTTTCATTGTGCTCCCTAATCTCCCTTTCCAAATCGTCAAGGCTTATCCACCTCCACGACTTCACCTCCTTCTTGTCAGGCTTCGGATCGCCTTTGTAATATCCAAAGACTATGTGGTCGTACTCTCGCTCCCTAAGTCCGTTTCCCACATCGGCTTCATAAGGGAAATCAAATTCCTCTCTCATCTTGCAGTCAAACCCCATCTCCTCCCTGAGCCGTCTGTGCGCAGCAGTAATTATCTTCTCCCCCGGCCTCGGATGGCTGCAGCACGAGTTTGACCACTTGCCTTTTGAATGGTATTTGATCATCGACCTCTGCTGCAGCATTGTCCTGCCTTTGTCATCAAAGACGAAAACCGAGAATGCCCTGTGGAGCCTGCCTGATGTGGCAGAGTGCGCCTTCATCTTTTCCTCAGTTCCCAGCTTCCTGTCCCTC
>DAHXKV010000055.1 GCA_027366155.1 Microcaldota archaeon | reverse complement strand
CGTGGTACTCCGCATAGCCATTCTTGTGCAGGTGGCCCATGTGGAGTATGTCGGGCACCTCGTCTATCACAAGCGAGTCCTTCCTGCTGGGCATTATGGGGTTGTCCCCGTATATGGGGGATACACGGGATAGAAATGTACAAGAACCAGGACGGCACGTCTTACTTGGCGATATCATACGCTGGGCCCATACGCGGGGCGGGAGGCACTGCCGCCGCGCTCTCTGTCGCGCTTGCAGACTACTGCAGGAAGTTGTTCAGTATAGATGTATACAAGCCAACGAAGGACGAGATAGAGAGATATGTGGAAGAAGCCGAACTTTACCATACCCGGGCCGCAAGGCTTCAGTACAGGCCGCCTGATGATGACATAAGGACCATCGTTGAAAACTGCCCGATATGCATAGACGGCGTACCTACCGAGTCAATAGAGGTAAGCGTACATGGAAACCTCAAGAAGATAGGAGCCAATGGGGAGGAGATAAACGTTACTAACAGAGTCAGGGGAGGTATATCCCTGGTTGTATGCGAGGGAATAGCGCAAAAAGCAAAGAAGATGCTCAAGGAGACAGGAGGAGTTGGGCTTGACTGGGGATGGCTTGCCAAAGTGATAAAGGCCACAGTAAAGAAATCCGAGAGCGAAAAGAAGGACGATACCTCCGTTTTCCTTGAGGAGCTGGTCGCAGGAAGACCTATTCTCGCGTATCCCGGAAAGGTAGGGGGCTTAAGGCTGCGCTACGGGAGAAGCAGGTTCACAGGGATAGCTTCTAAAGGATTCAGCCCTGCAACCATGATAATAGCAGACGGCTTTATAGCAACAGGCACACAGCTGAAGATAGAGTTCCCAGGCAAGGGCTGCGTTGCGGTTCCAGTGGATAGCATCGAGGGCCCTTTCGTGGTTCTGCGAAGCGGGCGTGCGCTGAGGATAAGCGAGGCCGAGAGCGCCATGAGATTAAAAGGGGAGGTCTCGAAGATAGTCTCCCTGGGAGACATCCTGGTAACTTACGGAGACTTCAAGAAATCAAACACGCAGCTGCAGCCTTCAAGCTACGTGGAGGAGCTCTGGGAGGGCCAGCTGTTCGCTTCGAGCAAGGAAAAGATAAGCAGGGAGAATATCAGTTTTAACGAGGCTTTCAGGCTCTCCGTACTATATAAGATCCCAATGCATCCCAAGTTCCTGTTCGAGTTCCAGGCGGCTAGCCCAAAAGAACTCTGCTTGCTTGCTTCTACGGTGGGCCCGCTGCTTGACGGGCATCCGATGCTTGATTCCATAGAAAGGCTGCGCATGCCGATGTCTGCAGACATCAAGGAACTGCTTGAAAGGCTCAATGTCACGCACGATCTGGAAGGCGAGTCCATCGTCGTGGAGGCGGACTATGCAAGGGCGCTTGCCGTTTCGCTTGGATTTTACTCAGCGTCTGGAGAGAAGGCAGGGACAGCTTCAACGATAAAGACTTATCTGGATTACCAGGGAGCCGAGCCACTGGTTCTCATCAATTCAGTTTCAGCGATAAATATACCGAAGAGGTCTACGTTCATAGGCGCCAGGATAGGAAGGCCGGAAAAGGCGCGGGAGCGTCTCATGAAGCCTGCGCCCAATGTCCTTTTCCCGATAGGCCCGTATGGAGGCAATGAAAGGAATTTGTCGAAAGCGTTCGCAAACGATTCCAAGAAACTCAAGTCAGAGGCAAAGGTAGAGATTGCATCATACACGTGCTCTTCCTGCAAAAGGACGATAGATTCTGCTTATTGCTATGACTGTGACAAGGCAGCGGCTCTTTATAGGAAATGTTCGGTATGCAAAGAGCCGTCAATGTCTGGCGAGTGCAGGATATGCAAGGCGAAGACGACAGCCTACGAAGAGCGCAACATCGATATAGTAAGGCTTGTCGGGTCTGCCATGAAAAGAATAGGAACGAGCAGGCTCCCTCCCACAATGAAGGGGGTCAAGATGATGATGAATAGAGATAGGGTTGTTGAACCCATAGAAAAAGGGATAATACGTGCAAACAATGGGGTGTACATATTCAAGGACGGCACCTCGAGGTTCGATGCAACAGACGTTCCGATGACGCATTTTTATCCGGAGGAGATAGGCACCAGCATCGAGAGGCTCCGGGAGCTTGGATACACAAAGGATTACCGAGGGGTTGAATTGACTAGCGGCAGTCAGCTCGTGGAGATGAAGCACCAGGATGCCGTACTTAGCAGGAAAGGAGGGACTTATCTCCTCAGGGTATCCAGGGCTGTCGACCAGATGCTTGAGTACATGTATGGAGGCGCGCCGTTTTACTCTGCAACAGATCCAGGAGACCTTATCGGCCATCTTGTAATAACGCTTTCGCCACACACTTCTTGCGGTGTGCTTAACAGGATAATAGGCTACACTGATGCGAATGTGGGGCTCTCGCACCCATATACCATATCCGCAAGGCGCAGAAATTGCGACGGGGACGAGGACAGTACCATGCTGCTCCTCGATGCTCTGGTCAACTTTTCTAGGGAATTCCTTCCGACAAGTGTTGGAGGGAGCATGGACGCGCCGCTTGTGCTCTCAGTCAACCTGCTCCCAGAAGAGATAGACGACGAGGCACATGCGATGGAAGTGCTGGAGGATTACGGGCTGGAGTTCTACGAGAAGACATTCGCATACGCATACCCTGCCGAGGCAGACCTGGAGATAGTGGAACGGAGGCTGGGAAAGGAAAGCGTTTATGAGGGGCTTTTGTTTTCGCACGGGTCTTCATCGGTGGCAATAGCGAACTCGCCTAAAAAAAGCCAATATACACTCTTCAAGACTATGCAGGAGAAGGTAGACGGGGAGTTTGAGCTCATGGACAAGATATGCGCGATAGACAAGCCTGACGCTGCGCGCAAGCTTATAGTAAGCCACTTTATCCCTGACCTGATAGGAAATCTCCATTCTTTCTCCAAACAGTCGTTCAGGTGCTCTTCGTGCAATACAAAGTACAGGAGGGTGCCGCTCTCGGGCAAGTGCAGCAGGGACTCAGGTAGGCTTCTCCTCACCATATCCAAGGCGGGCATAGAGAAATACCTAGAGATGGCGATTGGGCTTGCGGAGAGGTACTCCCTTGACGCGTATATAAGGCAGAGGCTCCTCTTGGTAAGGACAGAGATATCGAGCATATTTGCAGATCCGATGGAGCAGATGAGTATGAACACAAGTGGACAGTTCAACCTAGGAAGGTATATGTAGATTATAAGCGTTTTTTTGTCCTAGGTGCAAGCTTGTTTGGCAGGGAAGGGACTGAAGAAGTAATGGCCGCTGATCTCGTCTCCTTTGTGGGTGTTCTTTTCGAGAAAAGCCTTGGGAATTTGCTCAAGGTTGGAGAGGCCAGGCGCGGCAGGCTCTTGGCAGCAAAAGCTTCGCTTCTGGCAGCCTGCACGGAATTCGAGAAGTCTGAGGCTGAGCTGTATCTGGAAGACCTATACAACACAAGCCCGGAGAGCGTGAAAAGCAGGAAGACAGCATACGCTAGAAGCATTGAGAAGGCAATTGGTGCCGAATGGCAGGAACATGGAGCGAATACATATGAGAGGCTTAATGCAGAGGCGCTGGAAGGCAGAAGTGCGATAAACACCGTATTGAAGCTGAATGCAGAGTTCAGAACGGTAGTATATGCGTATTCCAACAGTTTACAGAAAGTCAAGAAGGGTTTTTCTGAGTTGGAGTCTGCGCTGCGCGCCCTTGAAAACGAGCTTTCTAGAAGGGAGCCGGACTACGGAAGATATAGGGAGGTGCGTGGGAAAGCGGAGGAGTTAAGCCTCCTGCTAAAGGAGAAGGGGGAGGCAGAGCTGGAGATAGAAAACCCTTCGGCAGGTCCCAAGGAAACAGATTTTCATGAAACAGACATTAAGAAGGAGATAGAGAAGATGCAAAAAGAGAAAGAAGAGGTAGAAAAGGCCCGCGCCGCGATAATCAGGAAAACCGAGTCGTTTACAAAGCCCCTGGAGAGGACGGCGAGGATGTTTGACCATGTATCGCTTGAGAAGCGCAGGATTGAGCCGTTTGTGGCCAGCCCGTTTTCATATCTTAATACAGAAGATGACTGGAAGTACGTGAAGGGTAAATTCGGGGATATCAGAAGTTCGATTGGCTCCCAGAAGGGCAAGGCTAGGGGCAGTGATGCTGTTTCTCGCGCATTGGACTCACTTATCTCATCAGATTTGTGGAGTGAGAAGAAGGGCCTCGTTGAAATGGAACGCGAGTTGGAAAGGATAGAGGAGAGAATAAGGAGCCTGAGGCGTGACTATGAAATGGCAGTCTCGTTGATGGCTCATGCAGCGAATGAGACCGCAAGGAGGGAGAGGGCACTAAAAACACTGAAGGAGATAAACGGCAAGATAGATTTGCTTTCGGCTTCAATAGAGCAGTCTGTTTTGAAGGAATATGGAAGGCGCATAAAAGTTTCAGCCTGATTTCCTACCGCTCTTTAGCGATGCGTTTGCCTCCTTTACCACATTTCCGAAAATCTCAAGCCCCGCGTCAAGGGACTTTGTAGATATGGTAAGCGGGGGTATGAGCCTTATTGTGGATTCGCCTGCAGGAAGCAGAAGCAGGCCTTTCCTGAAAGACTCGGCTATTATCCAGTCCCTCTCCTTTCTGGCTGGCTCTTTTGTCTTCCTGTCGCGGACAAACTCCACGCCCACCATCATGCCTATTCCGCGTACATCGCCAATTATCTCATTGCGTTCGTATAGCGCATCCAGTTCCTTCTTCATACGTTTGCCCTTATCCATAGTTCCTTTGGTAAGGGATCTCATGTTCCTTGAAAGATACGCAAGGGAGGCATTTGCAGCTGCTATCGCCACAAGATTTCCGCCAAAGGTGTTGGCATGCGAACCAGGAGGTATGTCACCGAGTGAGCTCCTTGTCAACGTAACGCCCATCGGAAGCCCGCCTGCAATGGACTTTGCCATTGTGTAGATATCGGATTTTACTCCAAAATTGTCAGTGGCCAGGAATTTGCCGGTGCGCATGTAGCCAGACTGGACCTCATCCGAGACAAGCAGTATCCCATTGTCTTCTGATATTTCCCTTATGCCACGGACAAACTCCTTCGGCGGTACTATGTATCCCCCTTCGCCCTGGACAGGCTCGATGAATATTGATGAAAATTCCTTCGGCGAGGCTTCTTTTGCCAGCACCGTCTTCTTTATGTATTCAACACACTCCATTCCGCATCCGGGATACTCTTTTCCAAAGGGGCAGCGGTAGCAGTAGGCATAAGGCGCGTGGATGACGTTTGGGAATGGGCCGAAATGCTCCCTCTGCACAGATTTAGATGCGGTGAGCGAGAGCGAGCCCATTGTCCTCCCATGGAAGGCGCCGTAAAATGAGAGAGCATACTGTCTTTTTGTGAAGAGCCTGGCGAACTTTAGAGCGGCCTCATTTGCCTCTGTGCCCGAGTTTGAGTAGAAGACGCGGCCAAATCCGCTTGGCATCTGATCGAGCAGCCTCTCGGCGAAGGCAACTGGAAGTTCGGAATAATAATCAGTGAATGCTGGGTGGATGAGCCGGTCTATCTGCTTCTTTGCAGCTTCCCTTATTTCCTTGTTGGCGTTTACGCCCATATTGTATACAGATATGAAGCTCGAGAAGTCTATGAATCGATTTCCATCTACGTCGTATGCGTAGTCCCCTGAGCCATGGTCGGCCACAAAAGGTATGTCATCTCTCGAGGTGGTGAGCATTACGCGCTTGTCACGCCGTATTATCTCAATGGCATTTTTCCCTGGAATGTTTGCCATGATTAGATGAAGACCGCTATATTATTAATCTTGCCTTAGCGGTCCGTGCAGTTCCGTATTTATCTCTTGGCAGCCGTGTGTTTTGGGGCTGGCTTCTCGGCCTTTATTTCAAGAGCCGCGTTTATTGCTGCGGTGTCGCTAGGGTCTATCTTTTCAGGGAGGAACTCGAGATGGCGTATGTTTGCCTTCCTTGGCTTTGGCCGTGTATGCGTCATTACTTCTACAAAATTGCCTTCGAGGACCTTGGTTATGACTGCCTTGTCGCCCGCGTCTCTTCCAAATTTCTTTATGCAAATCCGTCCCTGTTCTATCAATGCCATTTATTCGCCTTTTGTTTTGGTGTGCTCTTCGTATTTTTTAAGTATTATATCAGCAACCGCTTCCGGAAGGATTTCGTTCGTATTTACTATAAGATCGAACGGCTTCTTGTCTTCTCCGTAGTCTATATTGTAAAGAACTTTATATAGCTTCTTGTTTTCCATGTCCCTGAATTTTATAACCTCGCGCATCTCCGATACTGCGGTGCCGTCCCGCTTGGCCATCCGCTCCGTCCTCCTTTTTTCGCTTCCTTCCAGCCATACCTTGAAACCCGCATCAGTTATCCACGGTGCGGTGTAGCTCGTGACAACTATGTTGCCCGAAAGTATCTTCTCCCGCATGCGCTTGTCGACTTCCTTGTCAAAATTCGGGTTTGTTTCGCGCTCCTTGAGGAATTTCGCACCTTCCTCTGTGTCCCACCAGTCCTTGCCGGTTACCTTATAGCCCCTGGACTCGGCCATCTCCTTGAGTATGTCTCCACCGCCCAGTACCTTGAAGTTCTTCCTCTTGCTTATTATTTCCGCTACAGTAGTCTTGCCGGCGGCTGGCATCCCAGACAAAACTATTGCCTCCATGTATTCCATATGTCTAATCTAATTTATAAAACCTGTCTTTATCCATTTGCGCGGTCTTGGTTTTCCAGCCCAGGAAAGTGTATAAATACCTTTAACGAGATTAATTTAGGTTGTTGCGGGGTTGTTTTTTGGCTGAGGAGAATGGATCGGGAATGACGGCATCTAAGGCCGCTGATTTTTCGGAATGGTACCAGGAAGTGTTGATTAAGTCAGGTTTTGTCGATTACACAGAGGTTTCAGGATGCCTTGCCTTCAGGCCCGCCGCATACGGAGCATGGGAGATCTTCAGCAGGGCGGTTGACTCCGAATTCAAGAAAGATGGAATCGAGAACGTCTATTTTCCCATGCTGATACCTGAGAAGTTTCTTTCCAAGGAAAAAGAACACGTAGAGGGCTTTGCTCCAGAAGTTGCATGGGTTACAGGAGCGGGAGACACCGAATTCTCGGAGAGGCTTGCGGTACGCCCCACATCCGAAACAATAATGTACCCAAGCTACTCGAAGTGGATTAGGTCATGGAGAGACCTCCCGATGAGATACAACCAGTGGAACAGTGTGGTGAGGTGGGAATTCAAGCATCCGACGCCATTTATAAGGTCAAGAGAGTTCCTTTGGAATGAGGGGCATACGGTATTCGCAAGCGAGGAAGAAGCATACAGGGAGCGCGACGCAGTGCTTGGCATATACACGAGAATGCTTGCAGAGTACCTTGCACTGCCTGGAATACCGGGCAGAAAGAGTGAGAAGGAGAAGTTTGCAGGGGCAGTGGCAAGCTTCAGCGTGGAGCATGTAATGCCTGACGGATGGGCCATACAGGGGCCTGATTTCCATCTGGATGGACAGAACTTCGCCCGGGCCTTTGAGATACAGTTTCTTTCCAAGGAAGGCAGCAAGGAGTATGCATGGCAGAATACCTATGCAGTCTCAACAAGAGAGCTCGGAGTGATGGTTGCAACGCATGGAGATGACAAGGGGCTTATATTGCCGCCAAAGGTCGCATACGTGCAGATAATAGTAATACCTATATACAAAAAAGAGAACAGGGAGCAGGTGGTCGGCTACGCCGGGCGCGTGCTCTCAAAGCTCAAGGAGAGCTTTAGGGCAAAGATAGATGACAGGGAAGGATACTCGCCAGGCAGTAAGTTCAGCGAATGGGAGCTCCGTGGCGTTCCGCTAAGGATAGAGATAGGGGAGCGGGAATCTTCCTCCGAGAGTGTCACAATTGCATGCAGGGACACCGGCAAGAGGGAGGCACTGCAATTCGAGGAACTTGAGAGAGGATGCGCCGATGCGTTGAGCCTGATTCAGAAGAGGCTTTATGAAAAAGCCGAAAAGCACCTGAAGGAGAGCATACATGAGGTGCATGGCTACGAGCAGTTCAAGGGCGTACTCTCAGAGAAGAAGGGCATGCTTCATGCGCCATGGTGTGGCAGCACGGAATGCGAAGACAGGATAAAGGAAGAAACAGGCGCGAAGATAACCAATATTCCGTTCGACCAGAGCAGGCTTGGGGGTGTGTGCATTCTCTGCGGCAAAAAGGCAGTTAAGATGGCCAATTTTGCAAGATCCTATTGATAATGCTCGGAGCCCCATCGTCCAGCGGCCAAGGACGGCGGGCTTTGGACCCGCAAACACCGGTTCGAATCCGGTTGGGGCTAATTCTCGATCTGCGCTGTCTGTTGGATGCATGAGCGCATCCTCAGAGTCCTTTTGAGAGTATTCTTTCGGTAACTGATTTTACTATCGCGTCTTTAGGCCCTTCGGCGCTGAGGATCATGAAAAGCTCCGATGGGTTGATGTCGAGGTTATATCCGCTCTTCGAGAGTTTTTCTAGGAATATTGAGAGCCCGTAGTCGCCGATTGAGAGGTTCTCAAGCGTGCCTTTCCGTAGGTCTTCAGCATTTTTGGAGACCGGAGAATCCATGCTCGCCTTGCTTACCTCGATTATTGCGGAGGAGGAGTTCTCTTCTACAAGCTCACTGATCCCGAGGTCTATGCTTTTTGAGCCTTCCTTCAGCCTTCCCTCCAGCACCACGCGTATTACCGGCTTTTCTCCCTTTTCTCTTGGGGCTGTTTTTGTTATCTCCCTGCGTATGGTCGCAGATGCCTCCGAAGAGGTCATGCCACTTACATCTATGCGCACCATCGAGAACTTTCTGGAGTTTATTCTCCTGAACTCATAGTTTCTCCCCAGTGTATCATAAATGAAAAAGCCTTTTGGTTCCTGCTCGCCTTCCTTGAGCTGGGTCAGGACAGTGCTGCCAGGTATCAGGAAATCCCGTCCGTGGCATTTTGCCTCGATCCTGGAATGTATGTGGCCATCTACGTAAAGGTCGAAGTTTTCGGGAAGCTCCTCGAGCTTTATGAAATCCTTGCTGAACGGAAGAAACTCGAATACGGACTGGTGGAAGAGAAAGATGCTGAATACCCCGGTGCGTGGCCTTGGAGTAAGCCGTGACAGCGTTTCCCTGAAGCGCTCCTCCGCTGTTCCGCCTATCCCATATACCAAGATTTTTTCTTCCCCTTTTTCTATAGTCACTGACGCCTGGTTTGCATTCACAAGCACGCCGGCGAGGTTCAGCACGTCTATTGGGTCTATCTCCCCGTCAGTCCTTCTTTCATGGGTTCCGGGGATTGCAATGATGGGGATCTCGGTGTATGCCTTTCCCCTTCCGGAAAATTCGGAAACCCGTGCACTGAACGTTTTGGCGAGGAGAGGGCGGAAAAGAGAGATTGCTTCGGCCATGATCTCAGGCTTCGGATGCCTGTAGTCAAATATGTCGCCGGCGATCAGGATTGCGTCTGCGGATTCTGCGGCTGCGTAGAGCGCCTCGCTCGCCTGCGAGAGTGCGTCTTCGCGGAAGCGCTCGTAGCCCAGATGGAGGTCGGATAAGATCGCGATTTTCATATTATCCAGGAGTATTCCGCAACTCAGCATTATAAATTGGTGCCGTTAGGCAGTTTAGAGGAGTATGTAAAGAAGTATGTTGCCGAACGCGAGGGAGATTATAATTCCCAGGAGCGCGAAGAGCGCAAGCGGTACTCCGCTAGTATAGAGGGGCACCTTTCTCCTTGCATCGCGTATGTCCTTAAGGAGGGGCTTTGTGACGAGCCTGCCGAAGTGCTTTGATTTCTTCATGAAGTAGGCCTTTTCAGCAGGGCTCATTAGGTTTGTAGCTATCATGTCTTCTGGGTGTAGCTCGCTTGGATATGCGTATGATATCATCTGCGCGTTGAGCTCCTTCTCGAATACTACAGTGATCGATGAGGCGATGCCTATGGAAAGGATGAGGAATGATGGTATTAGCCTGAATCCGGCGAAATATGAGATCACTACAAGCATGGCGAGATAGGCAAGTAGCAAGAGCGCGCCGGCACGCAGGCTTCCTTTCCTGATCCTTGATAAGTGTATCTTACCCTTGATTGAGGCTTTTGCAAGATAGTAGGCCATCATTGATATTACTGCCGTGTAGCCCGTGGATATTAGCACCGAAAAGATGAATGGAAAGCCCATCTGCGGGACGGCGCTGAGCATTGCAGCGGGTTGTATCGGGAGGATAAGGCTTATAGTGGCAAATTCCAGGAAGTCGCCGGCCCCCATTACTCCCCTTTTGTATACTACATATCCCAAAGCTATTATTATTGCGGCAATCAGCAGGCTTATTTCCATTGTCCTTGTGCCATATGTAAATGTAAGGAGGAAGGCCACTGCCAGTGCAGCGTAGGCAAATATGTCAGGCACATTTCTCTTATTGAAGACGTCGAAGGCTGCATAGGCGATTGCTATTACCATGAGTACGGAGAGCCTTGCGTAAAGCAGGAAGGGAAGCATCTAATCTTTTTAGACTTTGAAGAAAAGGTTTAAATAGTAATTGCTGCACTTTCAATATGTAGCAGGATGAGTGGAAAAATGCGCTTGGAAGCTGTCTGGCATAGGCTTAATTTTAATACAGCCATGGCAGCGATAGCGATATTGAAGAATGTCTCCGGTATTTATCCTCCAGCTGCTTGCGCTGCATAAATCTCTTTTTTGGTGATGCATGTGCAAGCGGCAAGAACAATAGTTAGAGGACTCCCGGTTAGGAAGCCGGGGGTAGAGATAAGCACTAAGGAACTGATGATAATATCAGAGATAGGGCTGGAGGACGTGCCCACGGCGACGAGTTTTGTCGAGTACATAAGCGAGAGGCATGGAATCTCCCAGAGCGGGATATGGTACACGCTCAAGAAGCTTAAGGGGAAAGGCATACTGGACTTTGCAGAACGGGGCAGGGGAGAGGCAGGGAAGCCTCTCTCACTTACAAAGGAGGGCACTGAAACAGCAAGAAGGGCGTTTATCGAGCTTGCACGCAGCCGTAGCTACAGTACCGACAGAGGGGCTGCTGCAGGAGGGCAGAGGCCTTTTTATTAGACATATAATGCGTTGCTGAAAGCAGCGCCTGTCTGAATGGTTTGCCGGCCCTTGCAGTTAAGGCCCCAGCGCTTTGAAAAAAAGGTTACGGCAGAAGCTTCTTTGGCGTTTATGTTTCCTTATTCCGTGGTTTGCTCGTCTTTCTTCTTTATTGTGCTCTCCAGTGCCTTGTCAAATTTCTTGAAGAAGCTTTTCCAGGAGTAGTTCTCCTCGACCCTTCTGCGCCCTTTCTTGCCTATGGCCTCCGCGTCTGAAGGATGCTCTGCAAGGTAAGCCATCCTTTCAGCCATTTCCTCCGGTGAATTTACAAGGAAGCCGGTCTTGCCTTCCAGTATGGTCTCTGTAGGCCCTCCTTCATTGACCGAGATTACGGGCTTTGAGCTCGCCATAGCCTCAAGCGGCACGAAGCCGTAGTCTTCGTTTATTGCGGCAAACAGAACGGCAGTCGAGTTTGCATAGAGTGAAGACAGTTTCTTATCATTTATGTTTTTTATTATCTCTATATTGCTGCCTGAGGCCATCTTGACCAGTTTTTCGTAATAGGCCTGATGCTCCGGATCCGGGGAGAGCGTGCCGGCTATTATCAGCTTGTGCTTTTTCTCTCCCTTTTCAAACTTTTTGAATGCGTTTATCACGTAGTCCTGGCGCTTTGTGTTTGTTATCCTAGAAGGATAGAGGAAATATTTGCCGTCGCCTTTGTTCGAGAAGTTCCCGTATTCGATTCCGGGATTTATGACTGTCGAGCCTGCGCCGAAATATTTTTTTATGCGGTTTTTTGTGTTTGTGCTGTTTGTGGCTATGCCCTCTATCCTTTTTATTACCCTGCCGGAGATTAGTTTGTACGTCTTTGTCATTGCAGAGTAGAGGAACTTTTCCTTGTATGAGCGGTACTTCATCCTTGCCTCGTATAAGTCATAGACTTCCCTCGGAGGGGTGTGGCAGTACCACAGTACACCCGGATTCTTGTGGCGGATCCATTCGCTAGGCGAGATGTGGGGGTTGAGCACGTCGTAGTCTTCCTTTATCTTGAGGTTGTAGAAGTTATAGCCGTATTTCAGGCCCTGCGCCGCGCGGTATGGCAGAGCGTCTGCGAGGGGGAGGTCCTTGCCTATTACCTTGACCTCAGTTTCTCCAAACTCCGGGAAGGTTGAGTTTGGCTTGTATTCCAGCGTGTATATTGGGGCTCCGTAATGTTGGGCTATCTTGAGCATGACCCTCTCGAATCCCCCTCTCAGGGAGACGTAAGGCTGTATCAGAATGAGCTTCATGGCTTCATCCAGGTATGGTATAATTGTTTTTTATCCATGAAGGCTTCGGTGTTACATAAGGCATTCCGCCGGTGTAGTTGTTTTCCTCAAGTATCATTACAGTGTTTGTGGAGTTCACCATGTTTATGCCGGTGAAGTTTTTAGGGTATACCAGCGTGAAGCCGTTTAGCCTGCCGAGGAAGAAGCCCTTGTAGTAAGTGGAGTTGTAGAACGCAGTAGGTGCATTGGTTATTGTGTCGTTAGGCCCGTTCGGCAGGTATATCTCTAGGAACTCCAGATATGTCTGGCTGCTTGGACCGGCTATCGTTCCCAGATAATAGTAGGAAGATATTACTACATTTGCTTTGGTACCGTTTGCATAATAGACGTTTAGGACGCCGTTTGCGTTCTGGGTTGGAGAAACGCAGAATGACTGGTTTAGCTGAGAAGGCACAGTCATCCCCACAAGCGAGATCGCACTTATTGCAGTCACCTTGTTTGGAAGCTGGCAGTATTCGTTTATGCTTGGCTGTGCAGGTATAGCGATTACCGCCGGGTCGTGTGAGAGCTCGCATGGAGAGGTGCCAAGAAGGAAAGACTGCCCATAAGGCTTGCCTTGCGATATTGCATATGCCTTGCTCGTCTGATTCGCGTATACGCAGGCCAGGAAGTCTAGAGCAGACCACTTTGGCACAAGCTGATCGTCAAAAAGGACATATTTTGCCTGAGTTGAGTCCATAAACTTCCCGAGCGCGGTAGAGTTGTATCCGTCGCTGCTTCCCAGGACATAGTGTGCAGCGACTGCATAGTCTAGCGTGGCAACTGCGTTGTCACCGCGTATAACGGCGTTGCTGTTCCCGAACCAGTTTATCCAGTCCCCATAGTCCCACCATGAAAGTATCCTTGGGGCGAAAGGCCCTATGTTTGCCCTCATCCATTCAGTGGCAGTAAGCCATTGGGACGTCAGCTGATTGCAATACATCGTATCGGCAACCACCATGTTGTCCTTTGAGATGTTTGAACAGCTCATGTTATGTGCAGTAAACGTAGTGATAAGAGGCGAGGCACCGGAGATTATTACCAGAATTCCAAGGATTAATGCGGACATGCCCGTCGAATACATAGAAAGATTTGCCTCGGTTGGGGAGGAGTTGGTGGCGAGGTACGAGTATATTACTGATATGATTATGCCTACTGCAATTATTGCAAGCCCTATCAGCATGCCCGAGCTTAGGATCAGAAGGGTTGATTCTATGATTATAGCGCCAGCGCCTATTGTGTAAAGGGTTGTGGAGTTTTTCACGGTGTCGCGTGATAGTGATTTTACTATCATGTATAGCTCGCCTATTACAACGCCGATTGCTATTATGTATGCAACGCCGAAGTGCGGGAGGTACTTGACCTCGCTCATTCCTGCCGCAGATAGCACGAGGACCATTACTAAGGTGAATATGGCAGACCTGGAGCCTTTTAGGAAGATCTCGTATGCTGTCATAATCATGAAAAGTATCAACATTATCCAGATTATGAGCGGGAATCCGCCTATGCTCGCACCTATGATCCCGAATCCTGCCGAGCCGAAATTGAATGCAGGGCCAGTGACAAGGTACTCCTGCACTGTCATGAAGAGCGGAGTTGATGGGGTTGTGAAATGCTCTGCCAGGGAGATGTAGTCGTGTATAGGCTTGCCTATTGGGGTGACAAGTATCGCCACTATTGCAATTATTATGAGGGCTATTATGACAAATACCCTCCCAACGGTACGGTTATTCTTCCCGAACAGGTTAAGCGGCTTGTGGAGGATCTCTTTGGCATTCTTAGGTATAGAGGAAAATGAGAGGGTGTCGGTAAGTATTCCAGCGAGTACGCCCACAATCAGGGCGAGCAGTGGAAATGATACTATTGTCGGAATGCCGAGTATTGTCGGGATCCTATTAGTAAGGGTTGCATTGTAAGGCGCATATACTGCATAGAATAGTATTATTACAAAGAGCATCAGGGCATTCATCTTATAGAAGTCCATACTGTTTCTGTCAGTTGCTGCGTCTATTATCGATTGCACGAGTATGTAGAATGCAAGCACTGCGGCAGTTACGTTGTAGTAGTGCGCGCCGAGGAAGTTTGATGCGAATGCTATTCCGGCAAGTATCGCGTATCGTTTCTCCTTAGGATTCTGTGCCGCTAGCGCGTATGAAGCTACCATGAAGAACAGGGCGAAGATGCCCCACGGCTCGACAAGCTGCTCTCCGGCTATAAAAGTGGTTATCAATGTGGGCATGATTGTGGCAAATGCCGCGCCTATTATTGCAGGGAAGTCGCCGTACTCATGGTATAGGAACATGAATACAACAAAAACAAGCAGTGCTGCGGTTATGGGGGGGTAGACTGAACTAACGGTTGAAAGTAGGTTGGTGTTTACCGCACCGGAGGTTGAGGCTTGGCTTATCCCTGGAGGCGGAGGTGAGTTGGCTATCTCATACCAGTAAGCCTCAAGGTAGGGCATGAGAGGCTGTATCCTGTGGATTGTGCCGTTTGCCGCGTTGCTTCCCTGCTGTATGAGCGAACCGTTGAGATATACGGGCCATGCAGAATGGTCAAGCTTGAGCTGGTACCCGTAAGTAAGTATTTGCGCGGTGCTCATCATGTCAAAGTATGGGTCAAATTCGAAATAGCGTGGTGCTGTGGAGATATTTGATACTCTAGAGGAAAATGCAACGAGCATCAGTACCAGCAAGAGCCCCCATGCAAGATAGTGCATTATCTGGGTGCTTTGCGGTTTTGGCTTTTCTGCAAGAACTCTGCTTTCCTCCCTTTCGTGCTCACGGTGGAGGTTGCGCTCCTGTTCCGCGTGTGATTCCCTGACCTTTTCAAGCTCTTCGCTTCCTGCGCCTTTCTGCTTGAGCATGGCGAGTTCTCCAGAGTGGCGCTTTTGCATCTCATCTTCTTCAGCCTTGTGCCGGAGCATTAGCTGCTCGTCGATCTTTAAGGAGGTTATCTTAGAATCTAATTCGTAGTGTTTCTCCGCTGCGGCAGTGACGTGCTTTCTGGAGCCGTTGGTTCCTGAAAAGTTTAACTTGGCAAGGAAATCAGTGCCGAATGCACCCTGCCATGCAGATAGGATTATTCCTACTATTGTCAGGATCACTACATTTATTTGATATAGATTTGCGGAAAAGGCCAGGAAGTGTATGCTGTTTATGAAATACCCTTCAATCCATGTCATCCCTGGAGGGAAGATCATGCCAAAGATGAACCCTATTATGGCTATTTCGATTATGTTAAGCTTAGTTTTCTTGAGCAGGGCCAGTGAGAGAAAGAACCCTGGGACAATTATTGAGATAAAGCCTATAAAAACTGCGTACAATGACATATTAGCACGTTGTGAGTGAATGGATGCAAATGCTCATGCGGGTTCTTTTAAATCTCAATTCATATTTATAAAGATGCCGTTCGTTTTAGGTTTGGCTTCCTGCAGGGGCATGTCATTTCGCGAAGAGCTTATTAACTTTAAATGAGAAGATTTATGTTGGTTTCTTATGCCAGATAAGAGAGATCACGCTTCAGTAATAGGCGCAGGCACTGCAGGGCTTATTGCTGCAAGGAGGCTTGCAGAGCTTGGAGTAGGAGTTTCGGTATATGAGCAAAAGAGGCTCCCTGGAAGGCCCGTCCATGCTTCGGGCATAGTCTCGCGGACCGGACTGCAGAGCCTTGGCGTGGATTATTCCGGAGCAGTAACAAACACCCTTCATGGCGCAAGGATACATGCGGGAAAGAATTCCCTTTCTGCGTATTCCAAGGAGGCAATGGCGCATGTGGTTGACAGGGAAAGACTGAATGATGTCTGCCATGATGAGGCGGTTTCGGCAGGCGCAGAAGTCATACTGGAAAGGAGGATTGCCGGCAGCGGCCTCGCATCCCTTTCCGAATCTAGCATGATAGTCGGCGCTGACGGCGCGGTTTCTTCGGTTGCAAGGCATTTCTCCATGGGCAGCATACCTGATTATTGCGTAACATACAAGGCAGATTACGAGATGTCTGCTGAAAACGCGGATGTAGTGGACATATTTCTCAACAATGGCATTTCGAAGGGGCTGTTCGGATGGGTTTGCCCCAATTCCAAGGATGTTATTGAAGTCGGCGTCGGACTAAGCCACAACCATGGGAATGCGAAGAAGGCGTTCGATAGGCTCATTTCATTGCCCAGCATAGCCAATATTGTCTCTGGAAAGAGGCCTGTCTCTGAAGGGGCAAGCATCATTCCCATGGGACTTAGAGGGAAGATAGCAGATAGGGCACACGGGATCTTGCTTGTCGGGGATGCTGCTGGGCAGGTAAAGCCCTCTACAGGCGGAGGCATAGTATTTGGAGGTAATGCAGCTCTGCTTGCGGCGGAAGGAATAAGGAAGGAGATAGATGGAAAAGACGGGATAGGTTGGTATGAAAAGGAATATAGGAGAAGATATTTTTTGGACACATGGCTGCATGTATTAATAAGATGGGCCTATTCAAACATGGGCCCGGGTGGCCTTGAGTCGATGCTTGGGCTTATGGAATATGTTGGCGTAGGAAGCCTGCTGGGAAGATATGGGGAGATGGATATGCCAAGCAGGATCATAGGTAATTCAATCCGCGGCCTGGCTGACGCAGTCTATAATGCATTATAAATGGAGGGAGAGGAGCTGTGGATTTTCCAGCTGTGGATGTGCATAGCAGGATGCTGCTGAGCAATCCTGCAAAGATACTTGAATAAAGTATTGCATTAACGGCAATTGGCTACTCCTCGTCCCTTTTGACTATCTTTATCACTCCTGCTTTGGGAGAGAATACGTCTCCGCTGCGCTCAAGCTCGCTTATGTATCGAGTCGTTGTTCCGCGGTCCATTCCCTGCTTTTCAGCTTCTTCGAGTATGCTTACTATCTTGGCGCTGCCCTCCTTCTCCTCAAGGCCCTTTATTATTGCTATTATTGTATTTATCCTGTTGACTTTCTCCCGTGGCATTCCAGTAAGCAGGGCATCTATGTCCTTTCTTCCGCCCCTGTCCACAGCTAGCGTGTTGAGCATGTATTCGAATAGGGAGATTGCAAGGTCGGCGTCTTTGAGCTCTATTATTCCAGATAGTTTGCTCTTCGCACTGGCCTCTGCAAGCCTGACAAGACCCTCTATCTGCCTGGGAGTGATTGGCGTTGCTCCCTGCTTCATCCCTATTTTCCTAAGTTCGACGTAGTAATCGGAGATTCTTTTTGATGCCTCGTCGGAAAGCCTGGGCCTCACGTGCCTTTTTGCATAGGCCACGTATTTGCGCAGCAGTTCCTGGTCCAGTGGCGGCTTTTCTACCTGTTCGTGCCCCGATATGTCTGCAAGCTGCGCTCCGGCGGCACTGTGCTGAAGGAGAATATGGTGGGCTATCTGCCTGTCCTTCTCTTCGTCCAGAATGTCCTTTATCGGGAAGATTAGGTCGAATCTGGAGAGCAGCGTGGGCGGTATATCAAACTGGTCGGCAGGATAGGCATTCTGGTCAAACCGTCCGTATTTGGGGTTTGCCGCGGCTAGTATCGAGGTTTTTGTGTTAAACCTTGCGACTATGCCCGCCTTGGCAACGCTTATTGTTTGGGATTCCATGGCTTCAAGGAGCGCTGATTTGTCATCGTCGCTTACCTTGTCAAACTCGTCTATCGAAACCTCGCCGCCGCTGCCCAGCACGAGCGCGCCGGCCTTCAGCGTCCAGCCGCCTTCCGAGAATTCATCCTTCTCGGCTGAGGCAGTGAGCCCTGCCGAGGTGGTGGATTTTCCGCTTACATATATTCCTTTCGGTACAAGCGAGGTCACCGATTGCAGGAGACGGGTCTTTGCGCTTCCTGGATCCCCTATAAGCAGCATGTGTATGTCGCTACGTATAGGCGCTCCGTCTATGAGTTTCTTGTCTGGTGTGCCTCCAAACAACGCCAGGGTGAGTGCCTTCTTTATCTCCTCGTATCCGAATATTGATGGCGCTATTGATTTTGATATGTTCTCGAATATGTGAGGGTCTGAACCCAGTTCCTTTATCCTCTCCTCGTCCTCCTGTGAGATTTCCAGCTCGGCGAATTCCTTCTGTTTGTGCTGAACCGAGACTGCATCGAAGAACATGGTGTAGAGCATCTTGTCCTCTTTTCCGCGCTGATTCCGGCGCGGCCTTATGCGCAATATCCCTGTTATCTCCACCCTGTCTCCAGGTATTACGGTATTTACTAGATCGTCTTCAAGCCAGACCTCCAGCTGCCAGGTTGGCGTGCTTCCCTTCAGCTTTTCCAGTGGATCCTGGACGGCTATCTTCTGCAGGTTCGTGAAGTGAGACTCGGCATTCTCCTGCTTCAGCGACCGTCTTTTGCACTGGGGGCAGAAATCCACACTCATGTCCCGCTCTATCTTGAGCTTGAGGACGGTTCCGCAGAAGGTGCACCTGAAGACACCTATGCTGACCTTTGGGATTATCTCAGAGCGCTTCACCGTGAGCGAATCTAGCGAGAGTATCTTGCCAATATATTCCGAGCCTACTTCCTGTATGAGCGGTGCCCCGTCTAGACCATAGAACCTTGCATGTACAGGCTCTTCCGCGTTTGGGTTGGGATTGAGTTTTGAGAGAGCGGCATTGGCCGCGGGAAGGACCTCGTCAGGGTTGTTTATCAACTCAAGGGCCAGCTCATGGTCGAATTTTTCCATATCCTTTATGTCTGCCTGGAGGCTCCTGATCTTCGGGTAGGAAAGGTACATTCCGGAGACCTTGTCAGTGTAGTAGGCATTGAAGAACTCAATGAACTTGTCTCCTAATTCGGCTTTTGCCGCCTCGTCCATTGACTAACCTCCGTATGATGTTTGTTCTAAAGGCATAAAATAACTAAGTACGAAATAATTTATTGGCAGTTTCAGGTAATTTTTTGGCTGGATTTTACATAACTACGTCAATACCCTACGTCAACGCTGCGCCGCACATAGGCCATGCGCTTGAGTTTGCGCAGGCGGACGTCATCGCCAGATACAGGAAGCTGGTGGGATATGAGGTCAACCTGGTTACCGGAGCAGATGAGAACAGCCTTAAGAACGTCAAGGCCGCTGAGGCTGCTGGAATCTCGGTTGAGGAATTATGCAGTAGAAATGCGCTGTTATTCAGGGAGCTCGCTGACAGGATAGGGCTCTCTTACACTGCCTTCGTACGGTCTTCTGTGAGCGAGGCGCACCGGAAAGGCGTCGGGGAGCTATGGAGGAGGTGTGCAGAAAATGGTGATATATACAAAAAGAGGTATAAGGGCCTGTACTGTGTCGGATGTGAGGCGTTCTACACTGAGGGCGAGCTCGTAGAGGGCAAATGCCCTGAACACAAAACAAAGCCGGATGTGGTTGAGGAGGATAATTATTTCTTCCGGCTTTCCAAATACCAAGAATCCTTAGAGAGAATGATTTCCAAAGACCAGTTCAGGATAATGCCTGAAAGCAGGAAGAATGAGATACTCAGCTTCATAAGGGCCGGGCTGGAGGACTTCAGCGTGTCTCGTTCTGCAGGAAGGGCACACGGCTGGGGAATACCCGTGCCCGGAGACCCTTCCCAGACCATATATGTGTGGTTCGATGCGCTTGCCGTATACATAACAGGAGTCGGATTTGTGGGCGATGAAGAACACTTCATGAAAACCTGGCCGGCTGATGTCCACGTGGTTGGAAAGGGGATAATAAGGTTCCACTCGGTTTATTGGCCTGCCATGCTTCTTTCCGCAGGGATTGGTATTCCAAAAGCACTGTTCGTCCATGGCTACTTCACCGTAAACGGGGAGAAGATGAGCAAGTCCATAGGAAACGTTGTAAGCCCGTTAAACATGATGAATAAGTATGGTTCGGATAGCCTTAGGTACTATTTCATAAGGGACTCGCCAAATTTTGAGGATAGCAACTTCAGCGAAGGCGCACTTGTAAATAGGCATAACAAGGAGCTTCTTGGAGATCTGGGCAACCTAGTCAACAGGGTGCTTACAATAGCAGAAAAAGATGGGAAAAGCGAATTTTCAGGGAATGCCGAGATGAGCAAGAAATTGGATATGGCTGAATTCCGCTTTAGGCTCGATAATGGGCACCTCCACGAAGCGCTTGAGCTGGCAATGGCGTTTGTCAGGGAGTGCAATGCCTATGTGAATAGCAAGGAGCCGTGGAAGCTGAAGGGACCGGAGCTTGACAGCGTATTATACAATCTCCTCGAATCACTGAGAGTCATCTCGATAATTGTTTATCCCTTTGTGCCGCAGAGTGCGGAGAAGATAGCCGGGATGCTAGGGAGCGAGATAAAGAGCATTGAAGACTGCAAATTCAGGGGCAGCTTTTCCGGACGGATAACCAAAGGACCGCATCTCTTTGAGAAGATAGGCTGAGAGTCACAGGCAGGCCGGCATTATCCAAAGTACCTGAAGCCAGCAGCTGCCCCGTAAAGGCAGATGTCATCCCCCAAAGAGGTAAGTCGTATTTCAGGCATGCGGTTTATGGCGTATTTGTGAACGTTGCGCTTGATGTCTTCAAGTATGCGCTTGTTTTTTAGAGCTACAGAGCCGCCCACAGTTATTAGTTCCGGGTCGTATACATTTATTATGTTTGCAAAGCCAGTGGCGTTTATCATGCCTATTTTTCCGATTATTTCCGATGCAACCCTGTCCCCTTTTACTGCAAACAGGTGTTCGGCAGGGGCTTTTTTTCTCCCGATAGACAACGCGCTTGGCTCTCCTGCATACTCAGTCTTGATCAGGTGCCCCACATACCGGGGCATGTTTTTTCCTGAGCAATATGCTTCCCAGTGCCCATAGCTGCCGCAGCCACACCTGAGTAGAGAGTCCTGATCAATGACCATATGGCCCACTTCATGCGCATTTCCATCTTTTCCGAGGAGGACTTTCCCGTCAATAATAACGCCGCACCCTATACCCGTGCTAATGGTTACATAAGCAAGGTTGTCGCAATCTTTACCGGCTCCGTAGTACTTTTCAGCGAGCACAGCAGCTACGCAGTCGTTCATCAGGATTGCTTTTTTGCCATATTTCTTTTCAAGCAGACCCACAAGATTCAGCCCCTGTATGCCCAGATTTGGTGATTTGAGTATGGCACCAGTCTTCCTGCTTATCGGGCCTGCAAATGCCACAGCAATGCCTTCAAACGCGTCATGGGCATCTATCCCTTCGTATAGTTGTCTTAGGAGGTTTGGCCCATCAGTAACTGATGACAAACGGGATAGGATCTTTCCCTTTCCGTCGATAAGCGCTATCCTCAGGTTAGTGGCGCCTGCATCTATTGCTATTATGTTTCCCATGCGGTAAGCACGCCTCTTTGGGCATTATGTTGCATAGTCCCTTATTATTGAGACAAGGCATTCCGAATGCGCCCTTAGTTTTTTTATGCTTATGCTTTCGTCGTATGTATGCGCCATTCTTTTTTCACCCGGGCCAAAAACAACAGAGTCTATTCCGGCAAGCCTCTTGTAAAGCTCTGCTTCAGTATATCCGTTGGAGTAGAGGAATTGCGTCTTGGAGTGGGTTTTTACAAGAGATGCAATCCGAGAGCTTGAATCGAGGTTAAATGGAGGCGCATCAAAAGTTATCGACGCTTTCGCTTTTATTCGCTGTTTTGATATCGTGTCACGTATCTTGGAAAGTGCGGCTTTTCCTGTTTCGCCGGGGATTATCCTTCTGTCTATCTCAATGGTGCAGGCTTCTGGGACAACATTGCCCATGGTTCCTCCGGTAATCGTGCCTATGTTTTGGCTGCTTCTGCCGAATAGTTTGTGTTTTTTAAGTGAACCTGAGTCTTTTTGGAGTTGGGTTATAAGTTTTGACGCATCTACTATCGCGTTTCTTCCTTTCCACGGAGTTGATCCATGCGCCGGCTTGCCGCTCACTTCGATTTTTATGCCGACTGCACCCTTCTGTGCTATCTGTACTCCCAGGCCAGTAGGTTCTGAGATTATCCCGTATCTGACTCCCTTTAAGAGATTGTGGTGTTTTTTTAGCAGTTTGAGTGACCCTGAGGAAAATGACTCTTCATCGGAAACCAAGACAAGGAGTATTCTCTTGTTTAGGCGCAGCGTGTTTGCCTTTTCTAAAGCAGACAGCATGGAGGCGATTCCGCCTTTCATGTCGGACGCTCCGCGGCCATATATCCTCCCGCGTGTTTCTTCCCCCTGGCTATGGTGCCATTTAGTTTCGTCACCTATCGGTACCGTGTCGAGATGGCCGTTGAGCATCAACCCGTCTTTCCCCGTACCTATCTCTGCGATGAGGTTTGCTCTTTGGCCGCCGAATGGGAGAAGAGCATATTTTATAGACAAGTTATCCAGCTTTTCGCTTATTAGCTTTGCAATACCAAGCTCTCCTGCTTTGTTATTTTCCGAGTTTTCAATTATGAGCTCTTTGGTTAGTTCAATAGCGTCCATGCTAACTCCTTTTGATTTCCAGGAGGAAGTACGAGCTGTCAGGATATTTTGGGTCTCTTATCCCAGTATTGGTGTACCCCAGTTCGTGGTATAGGTTTTCCATTCTTGGGTTTTTTGTTCTTCCCACCATGAGATCACATCCGCGTTTAGCGAAAAAAGGCACGCGTTCTCCAACAAGCTTGCTTGCTATGCCGGTTCTTCTGTGTTCTTCGTCTACAACCAATGCGGCACCATATGCAGTTTTACTTCCGCGCAGGACAGAACTTAAAAACGGAAATTCATTCTGGTCGAGAACGTGGGCGGCGCTTATCGCTATCACTTTAGGTCCTGAAACTGCCACTATCATGTGACTTTCAGGTGCTTTCCTTATCTTTCTTATCTCATCTTCAACCCATTGGGCTGTGAATTCCAGGTTCCATGGGGGCCCTCCAAAGCCCTGCCTGTAGAGATTTATCACTCCCTTTAGGTCAGTTTCGGAAAATTTTCGCAACGACGTAGCTTGGGGTCTAGACAATACGGAGGACATAGCATTCGACTTGCATTGTAGTGCACATTGGATGGCTATAAATCATATGGCATTTAAAATTACCATTAGTAATTTTTCCTGCATAATCCCGGGCATGGCAGGGGTTCTGGAGGACATTGTTTACGTGATTTTGGCTCGGAGTTTGCATTTTGGAGGTCTTTTCCCATCACGTTGAAGGCTTGAGGACGAATCTTGCGGCCTCAGACCATTCGCCGACTTGCCCCTCTGTCGAATACAGAGACAATGCATCAAACGGGAATTTGAGCGCTGCATCAATATGTAAGCCTTCGGATATCTCCTTCCTCTTAGTGGCGGGGATCCAGCCATAAATAAGGCTTATGTGTGGTTCATAGGTCCCTTGCCGCACAGTTCCGAATACTTTTCTAGCTTCGCGATTGTAGCGCATTAGATAGTCTGTTTTCTTTATTTCTATGTATACGCATTTGAAGTAGTCTTCCGAATTTCCGAGTCCCGAAAAACTTCCCGGAACGCGGGCCATTCCGGCTGCCAGTGCTTTGGTATTGGCAATCGCAGTTTCCACGCCCATCCGGATATTTCCCACAAGTGTCATGTGTGGTTCAAATTCCGGTGCGTTGTAATTGGAACCCAGTTCGAGTATCTTTTCCTTTAGTGTTGAGTACAAAGGTTTGGCAGGAATCAACCAGAGAGAATAGCCTTTTCCAGCATTGCCACTAGCCATTGTTACCACTCAGTTTGCACGAAAGGCGTTTGCAAGCGCGGTTATCTCGCCGTGCGGAAGGACCACATGCTTGTCTCCAAAAAGAGGTAGAGGACTTCCCATCATAACAAATGAAGGAGTTTCTCCGGCAAGTATGGTGTAGTGGGGCGTTCCGGGTTTTACCACTATTGCATTTCCGTCGGATTCCTCAATATACTCTATCCGGCCTTCTTTTGATATATAAAATACCTTCACGCTGCCAAAAGCGATGTAAATTTCGCATATGCGCTCATGCAGGTGAAAATCTTGCCTTGATAAAGGGCCTCCTGCAGAAAACTCTTGGTTTGAAGGACCAATAACAATATCCTTTTTTGCGTTTGACAGTATTTTAGTTCCCCCTTCGGCAAGCTTGTGATTGTACAGGTTTAAGGGCACCATTAGTTTTACAGGTTCTTCTCCAAAAAGATGCCTTTTCACGTCCCCGTTAGAAAAACCAACAGGGGAATCGAAACATAATGCTCTGCCTTCTGCGCCATTAGGCTTCATTGATGCACGGTAAATGGGGCTGTTGGTTTTTTTGTCTACCGTATATCTTGTCCCCGGAGGTGAGATTATCCCATTTACATCGTCGAACCTCCCTTCCTTTGAAGCGAGCCTCCATTCAGCTGCGAACTTGCTTTCTGACAGAACCATTGTGTACCCTTCAGGTGCATCTTTGAATTTTCTTTCAGAATTCCAGATTATAGAAAGCTCTGTTCCGGAGTGTGAAAAGGTAACTGTTTTTCCAGGTTCTGGTTTTACTATTTCAGGCCTTGAAATATCCCTGGTTTCGTGTGTTTTGGCCCTGTACACGTCTTCAAGCAACGAAGAAAGAACTGCACAGCTATCTCGTAGATGGTTCCTTTCCCTTGCACCTGTAGCTCTAAAGTCCAATTGTTGCACCTAATTATCATACTTTATATGATAAAGTAATACTAGATAATACATTATAAGTTAAGATATTTAAGCCTGGCGTTAGGAGCAGGTTGCTGGTGGATTACGGTTATTCTCTTTCAAAGGTAGCGGCGATCTTTTCCAATTTGGCGAGGCTCTCTCCAATGTTCTTGGAATCTAGGGGATACCATGGCGTAGAGAATGCGTATCCATACAGGTTTCCGGAGCTGGACAGCTTCGGGAAGACGTTGCGTTCAAGCATGGAGCGCGCGGCACCTTCTTTTTCTATTATGTCAAAGATGGCTGGGTTGAATAAGTATATGCCGGCGCTTACCAGCTTTCCTTTTTCATTGGCTGGCTTCTCCAGAAAGCGGGTTACTTTGAAGCCGTCAAGCCGTGTGACGCCGAAACCTAAGGTCACGTCAGCTGTTGCTAATGATATGGTAGCAAGGGCCTTAGTTGACACATGCTGTTTGTACATTTCCTTAAGGTTTATCTTGAAGATGTTGTCCCCATTTATTACAAAAAATGGGGCTGATCCGACAAGGCCCCTTGCAAGGGAGAGTGCATTCGCGGTTCCTTTTGGTGTGTCTTCTTTTATGTAGTTTATACTGACGCCGAACATTGAGCCGTCTCCGAAGTATGATACTATCTTTTCTCCGCCGTGGCCTATTGCCATGAGCACCTCAGTTATTTCGTTTCTTTTGAGCTCCCTTATCACGTACTCAAGGATTGGCCTGCCTTTGACCATTAGCATTGGTTTAGGTACATCGTGCTGACCTTTGAAGCTCAGTGTGTTCCCTCCGGCTAGCACGATTGCCTTTTTTGTCATAGACTGCGTAAGGACCATGTCGAGGAGGCGCTCTATGGCATGCGACCTGTTCCTCACATTTACTCCATCTATCGTTGCATCGAGACTTTCTAGTAGCTTGCTGTCAAGCGTTATAGTAAGTCTTTCCTTCATTTCCAGACCGGATAACTATACAAGTATAACGTATTTACGCTTTATGCATTAGGAAAAGTTAGTTCCCGCCCCGGTAGCTTGTGAAAGCTACCGGACATTTTCTGTCTTGCTTATGCCCTTAGCAGATGGCCATCCTTAAGAAACCCGGGAGCCGCTGTGACTGTACGGGGCCTTCTTTCTCCTATTATGGCCGCCTGTATGCGCCACATCTCCGCCTGGGAGATGGACGTGGGCTTTGCCTGTATACCTGCCTGATCTGCAGGCCCTGCCTGTCTTGTCGTTGATGCGCCGCTCGCTACTGGTTTTTGTCTTTCCATTCTTTCACCTGGTCGTATATTTGGAGACAGTTGGTCATCTGGCTCCACTTATTATTATGACTTGAAAAGATTTAAACTTAGCCCTTTGTTTCGGTAGCAGTATTAGCAGGCAAAAAGACCCGTCGAGCCTTGCATACGCCTACAAAGTAGGATACTGTATTTTCTTCCCCATCGCTATCCAGCATTCTGCCTTAGGGGTCTCGCGGTTATCGTTTCTTTTAAACTCCGTTGTTAACTCGCGCATTTGTTGCTGTCTAAAGTGATTTGTCCTTTTTTGTATGCTTTGAGAGGATTAGAAGTTTGTTTAGGTAGGCTTCATCCCCTTTTGACTTGCGATGCCTCTGCAACAGACATTACGTTGAGTGCCGTTGCCGTGGGGCGTGCATTCTTCAGGTGTATTGGAAATCCGGCGCCGCCATAGAGTGCTACAGAATCCATTCCACACCCTTTTGCAGTGTCTATGTCAGTAACCGAATCCCCAACAAAGAACAAGGAAGGGATCTTAATTCCGAGTTTGCGCGATATTGTATATAGGCCTTCAGGATTAGGCTTTGAATTTACTACATCTTCTCCAGTAAGTATTAAAAGGTGGTCCGTGAGTTCGCCAAAGCCAGTCTTTTTAAGATTTCTTTCTACACTGGATCTTTTCGGCGCGTTTGTGAGTATAGCAACTTTTCCAGAATACAGGCCTAGCAAGCGTTCCAGCGCTTCTCTTGCCCTGAAAGACTGTCTTAAGTGCCTGGTGCCTTCCTCCGAATTGAAGAAGGAGCCGCCGTCGTGCCAGTATATTTCCTCTGCTTTTGAGTGGTCGTCTTCTGTAGTGTGCGAATTTATGATTTTGGTAAGGATGTGAGGTGCATCAGCTTTAGAAAGTATCTCTCTAAGCAGCGAGTTTGGATCTTTCTCTCCGCAGATATTGGCCAGTTTATTCATGCAGAGCAATGCCATTACCGGTTTTGTCCCCATAAAGCTCCTGTCGATGCCGTTAAGGCTCCAGACCAAACGCTTCTCAAAATTGAAAGGCTCGCCAGCTCGATGAAATCCAAGTTGAAGATTGGCAAATACTAGCCCGGAGTTGTCTATTAAGACACCGTCCTTGTCTAGGACTACGCCTTCCTTTGACCTAAGCATCTCGTGCAGCCGAGAAGCGCGTTTTGCAGTGGCATTAATTTTCATTCTCAATACCATAAGGGGCTATTGTTAATTCAGGCGCATCCTCGGACGTGGACTACGTGGAGCTTCTGCTCGTAGAGTGGTTGTTGGAGTGGATGGTTCTGGGTGTTTAGTACATAGCCTTACTATCTCGTTAAAGATAGTTTCCATTGCCCCTCCATTTGCTCTTGCGTTGGTTTCTCCGTTGGCTCTCCCCCTAAGGACCATGCCGAATGGATTGGAACCTGTATTGCCTTCGGTGAGCACACTGAGTACTCTGTTATCGATGTCGTGCCCTGATTTGCTTACCTCTATTGCCAGAGCCACCTTTGCCATGATTTCTAGGCTTGATCCTGAAGGAAGTATGTCGTTCAGCGTGTGTTTGGGTGGGGAAATACCATTTGTGCTTTCTAATGAATCAAGATATACAAGGGCTACGGCCAGTTTTTCGAGTTTCGAGTATACAGGGCCCAGGAGTTCTTTTAGCTCGCATAGGTAGTCATAGCCCTTTTGCTTCCCTAGCAAATATATCGCATGGGCTCTTTCGCCGTCGGTGTGGCCGTTTGTTGAGAGTATGTGCCTGAATAAACTCTCGTATCCATTCCCTGAAACGCCTTTAATACCAAGTTCGCCGAGCAGGTGTTGTTTTATTGTTATATCGTCTTTTGCAAGTTCTGAAAGCCTACGCGATATTTGTGGTGTGTTTAATCTGTTAGTCCTGTTCAGTTCTACAATTACTTCTTTTTGGAGCATAGAATCAATTTTTAGGAAGTCGCCAGCCAGCATACCGGTTATTTCTTCCACCCCGGATCTTGCAGCAAATGCCTGGTATCCCCTCAGTCTCACATTGGGTTCTTCGTCTGCCATGAGGCGTTTTATTGTTTTTTGGAGCATGTTTGGTTCTGTTTCCCCATGACCATCAACAAAAGTCAAGGCTTTGCCAAGAGTCATTAGTACAAGTGCGCTTTTTTCCGATTCGATTATTTTTGGATGTATCTTATTAATATCGCCTTTCAGGCCTATCTGCATGACAGCCTGCGCCCTCACATTTTCGTCAGGGTCTTTAAGTAGTGATCCCATTATTAGGTCTTTATATTTTTGATAATTTATTTTGCTCATTACGTTAACTGCAAGTACCCTTAGCTTTGGATCTTCTGTTTCTTCGTAGGCTCGCCTTATAACTTCGTGATCCAGATTAGTTAAGTTGCAAAGCCATAGAGCTGCATATGAATAGTTCTTTTTTTCTGACCGGGCCTCAAAAAGCCTTGACACATCCCTTCCCAGTTCTTCCGGGTCTGCCATGTTAAGGCTTGCTTTAAGCAGTGCTTTCAACTCCACTATCGTCAATGAATCCGTTTCCTCCCTTTTCATAAGTTTCTTAAGCCGGTCTATCCGCCTAGGAGTTAACGTAAGTAGCAGCATCGAGGTAACAGCTGAGCCGATATATCCTGAAAGATAGTAAGGGTGAAGGACTTCGGTGTACATATCCTTAAACTCTTCGCTTATATGAATGGCCCTTATCCTGTTTTTTATAGCATACCAGTTGTATAGCAGTCTTGCAGTCCTTCCGTCAGTATCCTCAAATGGGTGTATTTTTATGAATTCTGCATAGAACTGGATACCATTCATGAAGGCTTCAGTTGGATCCTCGTGCTTGGTGTTTAGCAAACTAATTGTTTTTTTAAGTTGGTTGGACATGCTTTCCATCGGTTCGGTTATGTACGGACCTGTGCTGTTCCTGTATCTCCTCAGTCCAGGGCCATATTTGCTATTTCCAAATAGGTTTTTTATCAGCGTGCCGCGTAGAGTCTTGAGCGAATTTACCGTTACTGGATACTTTTCGAATTTTTCAAGCTGGTCTACAACTTCAATAAGCTGCATTAGAAGAATCATGTCTCCCAGTGTGCCTTCCTTTTTTATAAAATTTTTCCCATAGAGAAGGCTTGCTGCACTTTGCCTGTGCGCATCTGTGCCTTGTCTTGAGTACCATATGGCCTTTACTACATAATCGGCTATTATGGACTGGTAATTTGCTGGGCTGTCTTCAGGCAAGAGTCTTATGAGCTCACTTATCCCCATAGAGGAAAGCGCCTTCTTGTAACCCAAAAGCACCTCCTTGTCCGTAAGATCATTTTGGTTCTTGCGCATACTAAAGCCTTTTCCTCTAGCGATTGTAGCGCGAATGGTAGGCTAGCTAGTGCTTCTCAAAACCATGCAGAGCCCGCATCTACAATTAGGATAATTTAATGCGTCTCAGATTTATAAGCCTTGTGCGTGGGACGCGGCCATTAATTGCCTGGCTTGAGGAGCATATTTATATGAGAGACCATGGGAAAGCAGGGGCAGTGGTTCTTTAGGCCATGGGTGGGCTTTGCCCAGAGGCATATAGTCAGTTCATATCAGTTCTGAGAGCCTTACTGCTGCTAATGGGATAAGCATTTCCTCTTTGCTAAGCCCTCCGTGCATCCCTATCATCTCGTGTTTCTTTCCATGCACGTGTTCGTACCATACCGACTTTCCACCGAAAGGAAGGATTATCAGGTTGCCCGCGCGCTCGGAGAATGCCTTGCTTGTCTGGTCTCCGAATATGCCCTTCTCTATAGCTTCGTCAATTTTTAGAACTTCGGCCGTGTCCTCGAGCTTTTTTGATAGGAAATCTGCAGCTTCCTGGAGCTTGCCCGCCCTTATGTGTAGAAAGACGTCCCTGGGGCTTCCAACAGGAGGTATGGCTGTACCGTTACTGTCTCTGGCGTAGAGGGCATCAAGACTTCTGTAGCGGTTCAGGTATATCGTCTTCTTCGGATCCAGCAAGGTGTGACCATGGTCTGCGGTTATCATGAGTAGTGTCTCTTCCGCTGTCTCCTGCTTAAGCTTTGCCAGAAGGCCGTCTTCAATCGAATGCGAAACAGAGAGTATCTCTGCTTCCGACTCTTCAGTATGGGGGCCGTGTGCATGGGTGCTGGTGTCAACGCTTGAGATATATGCGTAGAAGTATCCCTTTCCTTTTTCGCCTTCAAGTGCGTCGCGGAGCCTTATTGCAAGGTCTGAATTCTTAACATGGGTTATGCCCTTCTTTGCTTTGCTGAATAGGTTGTTGTACTCCGATTTGTCAAGCTGCCTGTCTATTATTGAGTAAGCGTTTATTCCTTCCTTGTTCAGATGCTCGTATAGGGTCTTTCCTGAGTAAAGTATTTCCGGGCTGTGCTTGCCCCTGAGCGGCACATTGTCCATAGAGGTGAAAGGCAGCGTGTTTATAGTCTTTCCTATCTCCTTGAAGTACAATACCCATTCCAGCAGACCGTGCTCCGGCGGCGTCAGGCCTGTGTTCATCGTTGTAATCGAGGCAGCAGTGGTTGAGGGAAAGCCGCTCGTTATAGGGGCAATTATGCCCTTTTCCGATATCTTCCTGAAGAATGACGCGTAACCCATTGACTTTACGAACATGTCATAGCCAAAGCCGTCCACGAGAAGGATGGCCACCTTCTTTATGCCATGCGTGTCTAGCCTGTTTCCTATCGAGGCGTCAAGAATCCTGCCTGCGGGTTTGCCTCCCAGTATGTTGGTTGCGGTGTGCGGCACGTTGTATAGGGAGAATCCATCGTAACGGGGCAGGACAAATCCGTTCGCATCTGCCTTGATGACTTCCCTCTCCACGTCCCTAAGTATCATAACAGGCAGATGTGATTTGAAGGAATATAAAGATTAGTGTAATCACGAAGGCTTTGTCTTTTTCATGTCTTCCTTCTTGATCGCAAGCCTTACAGAGCCTGTACCTATCGGTATCTGCTTTCCCACAAGGATGTTTTCAGTCACGCCACGCATCGGGTCAACATCTCCGAATGCGGCTGCGTTTACAAGGTGCTTTATAGTCTCCTCGTAGGCCGCCTTGGCGAAGACCGAGTTCTTTTGGCCAGAGAGACCATGCCTTCCGACGCCTTTTACAAAGCCCGAATAAGTCATCGCGTCGGCAACAAGCATTATGTGCCTTGGGTCGACGTCTATTTTCTGCTCGTCGAGGGTTGCCTTGAGCTCGTTCACTATCGTGTTCCTTGCAGCCTCTATCCCGAAGAGCCGGTACATTGCGAAAACATCGTTAGTGTAAAGCCTTGACTTGTCTATTCCCTCCACATCTATTATCGATTCTATGTTGCTTCCGGCGGCAACTACGTAGAATTCGCCGTCTTTACTCCGCTGGAGCACTGCCTTGCCGGCGCCCTCGACTCCCTGGATGGTCTTCTTCATTATCTTGACGCTTGTCTGCCTTATCTCGGCAAGGTTAGTAGTCTTCAGCTTTACTATGATGTTTCCATCCTCATCTGCATGCGCATCAAGCGCCATGGTCTTTATCAGCCTTTGGACTACCTGAGCCGGTGTGAGGTCGTTTGCAGAGAGGGATTGTTCGTCCAGGATTAATTTTATTGCACCCTTGGAGAAGCTCTCTATTGCCCTTCTCGTTATTGTGCCCATGTTTACCTCGTTTATTTTTTTTGCTACCTGCTCGGCCTTCTCGAAGTTCTTGCGTGCTTCTGCATTAAGGTAGATGTGCGTTATAGGGGTTGCGGGCTTCTTGCGTGCGTCAACAAGCTCTACTATCCGCGGAAGGCCAGAGGTTGCAATGGTAGCCTCTATGCCTGCATAGTGGAATGTCCTGAGAATCATCTGCGTGCCTGGCTCTCCTATGGACTGTGCCGCAATCATGCCTACGGGTTCGCCATAGTTTACCGCAAATCTTGAGTTTTTATCTTTTTTTTCGCTGGATGCCATATTATCATTCCTCCTCTTCAGCCATGCGTGCGAACTGCGTCTTTACCGGGTCGATCGCATCTCCACCATATATTGTCTGGATTATGTTGTTGTTTATGTCCCTAACGCTCATGTCTTTGTTTACGTAGTAGTCCTGAAGGGCGTTTGAGAGCCTCCTGTATAGGTATCCGGACCTTCCCGTTAGCAAGGCCTTGTATACCTCTGAACCTCTAGACCCTACCGCGTGGCTGAACAGGTCTACCGGAGATAGTCCCCCATAGTAATTCGTTATTATGAAACCGCGTGCTGAAGGACCTACGTCTCCTGGCCTGATGTGCGGCAGCAGCCTGTTGGTGTAATAGCCGCGCTTTATCCTGCCTCCGGAGAGTGTGGCCTGCTGGCCAAGGAACATCGACATTTGTTCTAGGTTAAGTATGCTTCCCCTTGATCCTGAGCGGGCCATTTGGACTGCGCTGTTTGACGCATCTGAATGCTTGGCAAGGTACTCGCCAGCTTTGCTTCTTGCAAGGTTGAGTTCCGCTATTATCATCCTTTCGAGGGATTCCTTCAGCGTATATCCAATGAGTGGCTCGAGCTTTCGGGTTTTGTAGTCGCTTATCAGGCTTTCGACCTTTGCAAAGGTTTCCTTTAGGATGCGTTCCTTCTCCTCCTCCGTTCTGCTGTCTATTGCGTATTCCTTTACGCCTACAGTCACTCCGGCGAGTGTTACGTAAGCGTCAGATAGCTTTGAAGATATATATATGAACTTCCTGAGCTCGTCATATCCGTAGTCCATTGCAATCCTTATGAATAGGCCGTTGTCCCTTCCATAAGTCTCCTTTGTTACTACGCCCTGGATTAGCTTGCCGTTCTTTATAACAAATTGCCCGTTGGCGGTTTCTTGTCCGTATTCAAGGCCCTTGGGCAGTATCATCGAGAATATTGCCTTTCCGTCGTATGTGCCGTCGCGCTCCGCCTTGGGGAGCTCGTATATGCCACATATGCCCATCAAGTAGCAGGCCTGGTCTTTTGACAGCCTGTTGTTCTCAGAGGTAAGCGCGAACATGCCGCTTATCCCGTCTTCGCTGTTTGTTATTATAGCTGAGCCGTCGCGTGGGGAGAATATCTGGTACTGCACTTCCATCAGGTGCCTCGCCTCGGCCTGTGCCTCGAGCGTCTGCGGCATGTGCAAGTTCATCTCGTCTCCGTCGAAGTCGGCGTTGTATGGAGCGGTTGTGCAGTAGTTTATCCTGAAAGTCTTGCCCGGAAGGACACGCACCCTGTGTGCCATAATCGAGATTCTGTGCAGGGAAGGCTGCCTGTTGAACAGGGCCATGTCGCCGTTAATTATCTGCCTTTCCATTATAATGCCCGGCACGATGCTCTTTATGACCTCTTCCCTGTTCGCGTCAATTAGCCTTATCCTCTTGCCGTCTGTCATTATCACGTTCAGTATTATGGGATAGGAGGTCCTCTGTATGAGCTCTTTCGCGTGCTCAAGGTTCCATGCAGTTACGTAGAAAGGTACTGTGAGCTTCTCTGCTATCTCCTGCGGCACTCCGACCTCGTTTATGTCAAGATAGGGATCTACGCTTATGACCGTTCTTGCGGAGTAGTTTACGCGTTTGCCGCTTAGGTTGTATCTGAACCTGCCTTCCTTGCCCTTAAGCCTCTGTGCGAGGGTCTTGAGCGCCCTGCCGCTCCGATGCCTTGCAGGTGGTATTCCTGAGGTTTCATTGTTGAAATATGCAGTGACGTGGTACTGGAGCAGTTCCCAGAGGTCGTCTATTATGATCTGCGGCGCGCCGGCGTTTATGTTCTGCTCCAGCCTCTGATTAATGCGCATTATGTCTACGAGCTTGTGCGTGAGGTCGTCCTCACTCCTTTCTCCGGACTCGAGTGTTATGCTGGGCCTTACGTTCACAGGAGGAACGAGGAGCGAGGTTAGTATGAGCCATTCGGGCCTGCTGTTCTTAGGATCCATGTTTAGGAGCCGCAGGTCTTCGTCGCTCACCTTTCCAAGCATGTCTTTTATTTCGTCTGGCTTGAGCCGGTTGTCCCCAACATTGAAGTATGTGGGCTGGGAGAACTTGAGCTTTGGCTGCTCCTCATTGCAGTATGGGCATCTCTTTGTCCGTTTTATCTTGTTTGCCTTCTTGTTCTGCTGAGAGGCCTGCTCACCGTCCTGTTTCTCCTGCTCCGTTTGCTGGATCTGAAGAGCGTCGGAAGCCTGTGCATCCGCAGACTCTAGCTCTTTCTTCTTCAGCTCTGCTATCTGTTCTTCGTTGAGGAGGATTCTGTGGCAGCTCATGCATGTTGCCTGAAGGACCATGTAGATTATCTTTGAAAATTCAGAGTGGATTACGGGCTTTACTAGTTCTATGTGGCCGAAATGGCCAGGGCAGGTCTTTGCACGTGAGCCGCAGGTCTTGCATATGAGCCCAGGGTCTATGACACCCAGCCTCTGGTCGAGGAGGCCTCCATCGATAGGATAGCCATCTTCGTTGTATGTGTCAGGTATGGTAAGCTTGACTACGCTTATCTTCTTTGTTTCGTCAGGAGAGACTATCCCGAATTTTATATGGTCTATTGCTTCAGCCTGCATATTATCACTCCTTCATCCTTATCCTCGGCATTATGTGCATCGACTTTATCTCGTCAAGAAGCACCTTGAACGCGTAGCTTATGTCTACAGGTACCAGCTGGCTGTTCCCGTCAAGAGGGCAGACGTTTGCGCGCTTCACATGATCGTAATAGCCTATTTCGCCGCATGCCTTGCATATGAGCACAGTGGTTTTGTCAGATTGGTCCAGCATCCTTTCCTTTAGGAGGAGGCTTGCGCCATGGCCTATCAGTGCGTCGCGTTCCATCTCCCCGAACCTAAGGGCTCCCTGTCTTGCCTTTCCCTCAGTAGGCTGGTGCGTGAGTATCTGCACTTTGCCTCTGCTCCTTACCTGTATCTTATTGCTGACCATGTGGTATAGCCTGTTGTAGTAAACTACGCCGGTGAAGACCTTTGCCTTGAACGGGGTGCCGGTTATCCCGTCGTAAAGCGTCTCGTCTCCGTGTTCGTCGTAGCCGTTCTGCTTAAGCATCTCGCTGTACAGGCTTAGACGCGATTTACCATCGTCGGCAAAGGCGGTCCCGTCAGTATGTATGCCGTCTAAGGCGCCTGCCTTTCCGGCAAGCATTTCCATCAGGTGACCGAAGGTAAGCCTTGTAGGTATGGAGTGTGGGTTCAGGAGCAGGTCTGGTATTATTCCAGTTTCCGAGAAAGGCATGTCTTCCTGGTTAACTATCAATGCGAGCACTCCTTTCTGCCCGTGCCTGCTGGCGAACTTGTCTCCTTTTTCAGGAACCCTCTCGCTCCTTATCCTAACTTTTACTATCTTTGTGGCCCCGGAGGTCTCGGTGAGTATCACGCTGTCGACTTTTCCGAACTCCCCGGTCTTTATTACAGTGGAGTCGTCTCTCATTTTTTCCTCTAGGCCGCTTGCCCCTATGTTTTCCTCAAGGAACCTTGGAGGCGCCACCTTGCCAATGAGCACGTCGCCTTCCCTGACGTCGACTTCCGGCTCTATGATGCCGTCATCGCTCAGTTTTGAGTATGCATGCTCGCCCATGTATCCGTCAGCGGTTGGGGAGGGTATCTTGAACCTGTCTCGCTGACCTCCCGGATATCTTCTTTCCTCGTCGCTGTATGACTTGTAGAATGAGCTTCTTCCTAGGCCTCTGTCCACTGCAGCTTTGTTGATCACTATCGCGTCTGCCATGTTGTAGCCGTAGTAGGTAGATATGGCTACCACAAAATTCTGGCCGCTTGGGTGGGTTTCCAATCCTGTGGACGAGTAGGCAGCAGTTGAGACGACAGGAACCTGAGGATAGTAAAGCAGGTAGCCTCTTGAATCGAACCGCTGATTGAAGTTCGTTGAGTAGAGTCCTTCTGCCTGCTTTATGAAGTTAGCGCTCATCGCGTGCCTTGCAAGTGCGTTGTGCTCAGGGAACGGTGAGGTGTTTATGGTAAACCCGAAGATGGAGGTGTAGTTTGCCTCTATGTGTGTTGTTTCCTGCGTTATCTCCTTTTCACTGAGTGCGACAAGTGCGTTTTCCTCCTCCTCCGCATCCAGGTATTCTATTATTCCGCTGCGCTGCAGATATGAGTAGTTTATTTCCTTCTTCTGTATCTTATCCATCAGCTCGGGGGTCATCTTTGACTTGCCATTCTCCACGATTATGTACGGCTTTCTGAGGCGTCCGCGGTCCGTATTTATGTGTATTTCGTCGTTCTTTGGAAAATATGCGACATTTATCTCTCCTGAGATTTGGCCACGTCGCCTTGCTTGCCTGACCTCAGCGATAAACTTTTCAGGATTTTCAACAAAGCCTATCGCTTTTCCGTTAAGATGCAAATATGTCTTCTTTTCTGCCATCGAACAACCACTATAGTGATTCTATTTTTCCTATCTCCCTTAGCTCCTTCTCGGTGAGCGCTTCGTCTGCGCCAACAGTTACCTTAGACATGAGCGCCATGTATTTGGTAAGTCCTACTTCTTGGCCTTCCGGGCTTTCTGATGGGCAGACCTTGCCCCACTGTGTTCCATGCACGTCCCTTGCCTTGAAATGTGGGTGCTTCTTTGCAAGCGGAGACTTTATTCTGCGCAGGTGTGCATATGTGCTTATAAGGTTTGTCCTGTCGAGTACCTGCGATACACCGGTCTGACCAGCTACCCATGTCCCAGTACCCATAGCATATGATATCTTTTCGGTGAGTGTGTCAGGGCTTATTATTGATTGGATTGAAAGCCTTCTGCCCCTTGCGCTCATCCGCTCTATTTGGTATTTTATTTCCTTGAGGAAGAAACGGAACGCGTATGCGAATAGCTCCTCCATGAGCTCCCCTGAAAACCTTACCCTCTTGTTTGCGTAATTGTCCTTATCGTCTTGCTTTACAAGCCTGTTTGCCACCATGGTGGATTTGCGTGCCATCTCCAGCAAATAATTGCCTTTTTCTGTCCTGGACTTGGGATCTGTGCCGACATGGGGAAGGAGATAATTGTCCAGCTGCATCTCTGCGCGCCTGATCTGGTATTCCTTCGCTTGTCCAGGCGCAGCAAGCCTTCCTACTTCCAGGAGTGCGTCTGCGGGACCCATGCCGCCATCCTTAGTGGTCTGGCTCAGCTCTATGTTTAGGAGCATGTCGTTTTTGAATGAAAGAACCTCGTTTGCGTACTTCTTTATGTCCTCTTCTTCCATGCCGAGGGACTTCAGGAGCAGTACAAGCTCAAGGCTCTTGCTTACAGTAGGAAAATCTACGGAGAACATTCCACCTTGGGTGCGCGTGACTACGCAGCGTGCCCTGAATCCAGGAGTGGATGAAAAGACCCTGGCTTTTACCTCGGTGCCTTTCTTCTCCTTTGTAGTTATTATCCTGTTCGAAGCGACATCCTCGAGGCCGATGAGCACGCGCTCGATGCCTTTTATTACGAAATAGCCACCAGGGTCGTCCGGATCTTCCCCGTTTTCTATAAGTTGGGTACGCGTCATTGTTTTCGTTGCACAGAAATTGCTTTTTACCATTATTGGCAGGTCTCCTACATATACCTCACCGTACGATGCCGTTTTTTCTATGCCCCTTATTACCGGAACCACTTCCATGAATATTGGGGCGGAATAGGTGAGATTCCTCAGCCTTGCCTCATTTGGAAGTATGTTGCGCCTGGAGCTGTCTGCCTCTATGACTGAAGGGCTGCCTATCCTTACAGAGCCCAGTTTCAGCGCAAAGCCTTCCACGCTTGGCTCTATTATCGTCTGACCTCCCATCGCCTTGGGGATTCCGGTTTCGAGGAACCTGTTGTAGCTTTCTATCTGGTGCTGTACCAGGGCTGCTGCGCTCAGGTATGATTCAAGCAATACATTTCTATTCGAAGCCATCGGTGCACCTAAGCGTCTACTACCGTACGATAGTATTCGTACTCATGCTCTCCGTCTTTTCTGTATATCTTCAGGACCTGTCCAGCCTTCGCCCCGATTTTCTTCACTTGGGGATCCTCGGAGAGAAGCTTTGGGAGGTTGTCCCGCCTAAGGTTCATCTTTGATAAAACGTCTTCGGTTTCTTTTTCATTTAGGAGAATGTGCACAGGTACAAAATCATTTTCCCTTTTTTCTGCCAAAAATACACCATAGGAAAAAATTAGCGCTAACCGAGCAGGCATTGCGTAGGTATATTAGATTGCAAAGGTTTAAATAGATTTAGAAATAAAAACAGCACCAGACGTAACACCTGCGAGGAGAGCTGTTTTTTGGTTTGATTGGTTTGCTCCGATTGCTTGTGGGTTCTTGCTTGTGGATTGTTACTGGAATTGGTAGAGATGGACTTTATAGATTAGGCTTACTAATTCAATAAGGTTCTATGGAAAATTTCAATGTAACTGCCTACGAAGTTAAAGGAACTGTGGACTACGAGAAGCTTGAAGGCAAATTCGGAATAATGCCTCTTGACAGGCGGCTTCAGGAAAGGATGGAAGCTATCGCTGGAGAGAACCACTTCATGATACGCAGAGGGATATATTTCGCGCAGCGTGAACTGGGATGGCTTTTGGATCAGTATGAGAAGGGCAACGGCTTTTATGTTTATACGGGGATTGCGCCCTCTGGCAGAATGACCGTTGCGCACCTGCTCCCGTTCATGATGGCGCAGTGGCTTCAGGAGAAGTTTGATGCGGATGTCTACATACAGATACCTGACGAGGAGAAATTCCTTATAAAGAATGACCCGAAGATCACCCTCGAAGGCATAAACAAGCTTGCGCATGAGGACGCGCTAGACATAGCTGCGCTTGGATTCAACCCCAAGAAAACAAAGATATACCTCAATACTGAGAATGCGGGCACGATATACAAGCAGGCGGTGAGGGTGGCGAAGAGAATCACATTCTCGACAATAAAGGATGCCTTTGGCTTTACTAATGAAACCAACATAGGTGCCCTGTTTTATACGAGCACCCAGGCCGTCGGAACATTCATTAAGTCTGTGGAGGAGGGCAGGAATATACCATGCCTCATTCCTCTGGGAGTCGACCAGGACGTGCATTTTAGGGTTGCAAGGGATGTCGTGGAGAAGCTTGGCTATTATAAGCCTGCAATAATGCACAGCAGGTTTCTCCCAGGCTTACGTGGCGAGCCTAAAATGTCTTCAAGCGATGAGAATGGCGCAATATACCTGAGCGACAGGAAAGAAGAGGTGGAGCGTAAGGTAAACAGGGCCCTGACAGGCCAACAGTCCACAGCAGAACTGCAGAGAAAGTACGGAGGTGACCCTGACAAATGCTCAGTATGCCAGTATTACAAGTATCTGTTTGAACCAGATGATGCCGCATTGGAAAAGATATTTGCGGCGGAGAGGGGAGGCAGCATGCTTGCCGGAGAGCATAAGAAGGCGCTCTCTGCGAGGATAAACAAGTTTCTGGAGAAGCACAGGGCAGAGAGGGAAAGGGTAGAAGGACATATTGATGACTTCATGATGAAGGCGTGAACTTAAAGGAAAGGCGCCTGATAGACTATGGAGGGAGTTCAGATGAAGAAGATATGCATATGCGCATCAACGCTGGTATTCCACAGGCATGAATTGCTCTTCATCTGGCACGAGAAATTGAAGGTATGGATGTATCCAGGAGGGCATGTAGAGCAGAATGAGTCTCCGGATGTGGCTGCCAGAAGGGAGACGCTGGAGGAGACCGGCATAGAGGTTGAGCTATACGAACCAGGGTTTGGGTCACGGAAGACAATAAGAGGAAAGGAAGCCGTGGAGCTGCAGAGGCCTTTCAAGATAATATACGAAAACGTGCATTACCCCACAGAGGACCATGAGCATTTTGACATGGTTTATATCGCCTTTCCCTCCAAGGGAGATATTTCAGGGATCGGAAGTGGCGAAACAAAGAAATTCAGGTGGATTGGAAAGGGGGAGATCCAGAAACTGAACACATTCGATAACGTGAAGGCAGCTGCATTCGACGCATTTGAAGCAGTTGAGGATGTTGATTAACATCCCTTACGGAACTGGTAGAAGGAAAGCAAGGCTTCAAGGGAGAGTGCAACCGACCTTGGGGAATCGTAGACAGGCAGGCCTGATTCCTCCATCATCATCTTGTGCATTTCGGTGTATGCAGAGCCTATGCTTAGGGCGACCATAGGTTTGTCTGATGAGATTTTCATGTTTACAAGCTCACTTGCAAGCCTTGAATCTCCGCCGGGAGTCTGGAACAGTATTATTACGACCAACATGTCTATTTGAGGATCTTCCATCATCATCGAGATTGCGTCATGGTACCTCTTATCGTCAGCGTCGCCAGCCAGATCAAGCGGGTTTCTTATGTTTACAAGGACAGGCATCACCTTGCGCAGATCTTCGGCTGTCTTTTTGGAGAGCTCTCCGAGCGTTATGCCTTTGGAGGAGGAGATGGCGTCCGTAGTGAGCACTCCGACGCCGCCGCCATTGGTTATTATGCCTATCCTGTTTCCTTTTGGCTCGCCCTCCGATTCGAAGATTTTTGCAAAATACAGTAGGTCGGAAAGATCGTTAGCTATCGTAAATCCGAACTGCCTGAAGACCGCCTCGTTTGTCTGGTAGTTTCCGGCGAGCGAGGCAGTATGGGAGTGGGCGGCTTTCGAGCCTGCCTCAGTCCTGCCTGCCTTAAGGATTACGACCGGCTTTTTGCCCTTGAACTTGTTAGCCATCGAGATGAATTTTCTCCCGTTTTTTATTCCCTCTACATAAATAACAATAACTTTCGTCTCCTCGTCTTCCATGAGGTAATCTATCAGGTCGGTCTCGTCCAAGCCCGCGGCATTTCCATATGATACGAATTTGGAAAGGCCAAAGCCCTCTCCTGCTATCATGTCAAGTATCACGCTCCCTACTGCACCGCTCTGCGCGATAAAGCTTACCCCTCCAACGCGCGGCTTGGCAAGCTTGTATGATGGTAGGAAGAGGGTGTTTATCCTTGACCTTGAGTCCATTATGCCCAGGCAGTTTGGTCCTATGAGTGCCATGCCGTATTTTTTTGCTATTCCTGCAATCTGGTCCTGGAGGTCGGTTTTTCCTATTTCAGAAAACCCGCCACTTACGACGACTACGCTTCTTACGCCTGCCTTTCCGCAGTCTTCCATTACCGCAGGTACGACTTCTGCGGGCACTGCTATTACTGCAGAGTCAATTCTCTCTTTTATCTCAGTTACGCGGCGGTAGGACCTCATGCCCATTATGCTATCCGCGTTCTTGTTTACCAGGAATATCTTTCCAGGATAGCCCTCGTTGAGGTAGTTCATCAGTATTATGTTGCCTACCTTCCCAGGAATTCTTGATGCCCCAATTATTGCTACACTCTTTGGTTTGAAAAGATAATTTATCTGGTTCATGTGATCATCCTTATGTCTACTACGTCATAACTGTCCTTGTGTATTATTACGGGATTTAGATCCAATTCCTTTATTTCCGGATTTGCGAGCAGCAGGCGTGATATACGCATGAGCAGATCTTCAAGCAGTTCCTCGGCTTGCCCGCTGCCTGCGACAATCTTTGAGGACTTGAGCGAGGATACCATGACCGAGGCATCCTTTTTCGCTATTGGGCATGACATCATGGAAAAATCCCGGAATATCTCTACGTATATGCCACCTAATCCTATGAGAACCATTTTTCCGAACTGCGGGTCTTCGTTGCCACCTATTATCATTTCTATCCCCCCGGGAGACATGAGCTGGGCTATTATGCGGTAGCTTCCCAGGCTTTTGCCTTTCCTGCTTAGTGTCTTGAATGCTTCTTCTATCTGGTCTTTGCCGGATAGATTGAGCATTACAAGTCCGGCCTTGGACTTGTGGAGTGCCTTGTCGGATATTACCTTCATTACAATCGGCCTGCCTTTAGAGAAAGAAAGGGCTTCGGCGGCGCTGAAGACATATGCGCTTTCTATGCTCTTTATTCCGTGTGCTTCAAGCAATTTCTTTGCCTTGAAGTATTCGAGAAGCATGTCCAATCATCTAAACTTTAGGTAGTATACCAGAGCCAAAGCAATAATGATTATCACTACAACCACAAGTGCAACCGTGACCTGCATTCTGCCTTTTCCTGGGCTTTTGCTCGGGATTTGAGGAGGCTGTTGGGGCTGGTTCTGCGCCTGTCCAGGCACCTGGACTTCCTGTTGCGCAGGTACCTGGCGTTGAGGTGATGCCTGGTCCAGATTGGCCAGATGTACTTCTATTTTGCCGCTGTCCGTCTGTGGCTGAAGAGGTGGCTGGGGCTGGACGGTGCGTAATGGTGCATTTGGAGAATTGGCATTAGGATTGGCCGATACGGGAGCTGGCTGGTTTTGCATTGGGAGGCTTTTTGAGCGGAGGAAGCCTTGTTCCGTAAGCAGCAGCTCGACACCTCCGTTTTTGAGCTCGTAGACGAGAAGTCCCTGTTTGCTGAGCTTGTATATCCTCATCGCAAGGTCCTTAGGCCGTATGTTTAGCGTGTTCTGCAGCTCTATCGGTATGCGCTTGCCGCCTGAAAGCTGCGCGAGTATTGACTCGTCGAGTGGGTCTGTAGGTGCGCTGCTTCTGGAGTCGGCGTCTCGTATGAGCTCTCTTCCAGCCTCTGTGATGGTTATCGCATTCGGGCCTGGGTAGTTTGCACTGAACACTATGAGTCCCTTCTGCTTGAGGCCGCCGGCTATGTTAGACGCGTCGAATATGCTTGCGTTTATTGCGCTGCCGAGTTTCTCCAGTGGCGTGTTGGGAGTTATGCTCAGAAGCGAGGCAAGATCCATGAATGTTATCTCATCCGGCATGAAAACGCTATTTACTTTGATGGAAACAAATAAAAGGGTTGATTGTGTTTTCGGGAGTGGGCTGGGCGGTTGTCTGGCCGGCGAGGATGAATTTGGCTCGTGGTTTGGGATACGCAGTTGGTATTCATTTAATAAGTTTTATTGTTATTATAAGTAAGTGATTTTTTGGACGTGCAAATACTAGGGGCAGGAAGGGAAGTGGGAAGGTCAGGAATCCTGCTCAGGGGAAACAAAAACATACTCTTGGATTACGGAATAAAAGTGGAGGAAAAGGTAGGCTATCCGATGCCTGCAGGAAAAGTTGACGCTTATGTCCTTAGCCATGCGCATCTGGACCATAGCGGTTTCTCCCCTTCATTGTACCATTCGGCGATGCCTGCCGCATTCGGCACGGAGCCGACGAAGAGGCTTGCCCAGTTACTGATCGAGGACTCGATAGAGCTCAACAAGAAGAAGCACCTGCACCCGAAATTCAAGAAAACCGAATTGAGATCTTACATGAATTCCTTTACAACTTACAAGTACGGAGAGGGGATCGAGTTTGGTGATTATGAGATAAAGTTGCATGATGCGGGCCATATAACCGGCAGTTCGATAACAAGCATAGAGAACCGAAGGAATGGGAAAAAGGTAGTATATACCGGGGATTTCAAGCTTTCTCCGCAGACTCTTCATTCCGGGGCAGACGTCGTGGAAGGAGACACGCTCGTAATAGAGTCGACATATGCGATAAAGGAGCACCCGGACAGGGAGAACCTGATAAAGCTATTTGTTGAGAGCATAAAGGAGATCATAGAAAATAACGGGACTGCGCTCATACCTGTTTTTGCAGTAGGGCGGAGCCAGGAAGTGCTTGCGATCCTTGAAAAGCACAAGCTGACCAATTTCACTTATCTGGACGGGATGGCCAGGGAGGCTACGTCAATAACCATGCAGTTTCCCGAATTTGTCGACAACATGAGCCTCCTAAAGAATGCAATGACCAGGGTAAAGACCTTGAGAAAGTCGAACGAGAGGGAGGAGGCAGTAAGCGAGGGAGGTAGCATAATAGTTACTACTGCAGGCATGCTCAGCGGCGGGCCTGCGCTTAATTACATAACAAAGCTCAACAGCAGGTCGATGATATTCCTTACAGGCTTCCAGGCCGAAAACACTAACGGGCGCAGGCTCCTGGAGAACAAGCCGTTGATCATTGACGGGCAGAAAGTATTTATAAAGACCCCATTCGCGTTTTATGACCTCTCGGCACATGCCGGTCAGAATGACTTGTATGATTACGTAAGGAGGGCGAGCCCGCACACAGTCATATGCGTGCACGGAGACGAAGAAAGCACTGTAGCCTTCAAGGAATGGCTTGAGCTGGAGGGCTTTGAGGCCTACGCGCCGGCGAACGGCGATATTGTAAACATAGACTTCTGAATCGGCGTGCGCGTAGATGCAGTATGTGGAAAAGGAAGGTTCCCCACCCTCTTACCGCTTTTCCCTGATTAATGTCAGCGCAGGAGTATAAATATATAATGTTATTGCACTAACATAATATTATTTAGATTGTTTTATATATAAATGTTATCGCATGTTGGTTTTATGGTTACCGTATCACGGATAGTCGAGGACATAATAGGCAGGAAGCCGTTTCTTGAGGAGGCCCTGGTCAATGACATAATAAACTACGCTTATCTTGCAGACATGATAAAGCCGGAAGTCGAGAAGGCCATGAGGAAGGAGGTGAATAGGTACGCCATAGTCATGGCAATAAGGCGGTTCTCTGAAACGCTTAAGGAAAGTTTCGTGAGAGGGGGCAACATCAGGCTCGATGGCGCAGACATTACCATCGCCTCAGGGATCTTCGAGCTGACAGTTTCAAAGGACTTTGAGACTGTGGCCTCGTCATCTAAGGTTTACGCCCTTGTGGATTTTAGCAAGGGGGACTTTCTCACAATCACGCAGGGCCTTTATGAGATTACAGTAATTTCCAATGAGAGATACATGGAGGAGATAGTGGACCTGTTCAATAAGAAAAAGGTCAAGAAAGTGGTCTCAGGCCTCTCCTCGGTTACCGTGCGCGTGCCTGAGAAGGCTGCCGAGGAGATTGGTCTGCTGTACATGTTCACTAAGGCGCTTAGCTGGGAGAACGTTAATATATTTGAGGTTGTCTCCACCCTCAGCGAAGAGATTTTCATAATAAAGGAGGAGGAGACGCCAGTTGCGTTCAATGCCATTAAGAGACTAATATCATCAGATAGGAATAGGAAATAAGTATTACATTTCCTCTTCCGATTCAGACTCCTCTTCACTTTCGGAAGACGCGCTCGGGCTTCCTGATCCTTTGCTTAGCACTTCTATCTTGCCGAACTTTCCGGTAGACAGTTGAGGGGTTCCCCTGAATTCGCTTACGTAGCCGTTTGTTATCTTTACCTTGTCGCCTACGCTTACTAAGTCTATGTTGTCTCCCCAGAGAGAGATTGCGATGCTGCCAGTATCATCCTGCAGCATTGCATTGCATACGTTTAGCTTCTTCCCGTATTTCGTAGTAACTTCCCTTGGTTCGTCCTTTTCAGTAACTACAGCTTCAACATCAACATTTGACGCTCCTGCTTTTAGATCACTTATGTTCATTCATTCACCGTGTGCTGATAAATAGCAAATAATTTATTCGGGATTAAATATAATAACCTTTGTCTGTGCTGCGGCAGGGGGGAGGATGCTTAGGATAGGGTTATATGAACTCCCGAAGAAGGTAGTAAGCGTTATTTAAAGGGATCGGATGAGCGTCAAGGAGATTGATTTTGAGGAGGCTGTGTCATTCATAAAAAAGCACAGGACAAAGATGGTCTGGCTCGGGAGGGAGCCTGTAGAGTACATACGTGAGCTTCTGGGCTTGGGCAGTGAAGAGATGGTATCAGCCAAGCCTAACGAACTCGCCTTTGCAGACAAAGCAGAGGCTGCAAAGTTCCGCAATCATGTGTTCGTTTGCTACCATGGCAATACCTCAAGGTATGTGGCTGAAGCTATAAATGAGAACGCCATGGTGGAGACCTTAAGCCTTAGGGGCGGGGTCACCAGGATTGTCGGGGAGATATTTTAGGCTCCTTATTGTTCCCGAGGTCTTTATGGAGAAAAGTCCGATTGGCATCTCTCCTACCCTCTTTATGAACGCAAGGGCCAGCACCAGCCTTTTTTCATGACCCCTATTGACTCTTATTATGAAGAATGTCTTGCTTGTCTGGGAGACGATCTTGGGGTTTGCCTCAGAGTATGAAAGCTCGCCAATCACGCGCAGAATCTCTGCAGTAATCCTGTTCTCCTGTGCAGAAGCATCAATAGGCGAGGAGCTCCTGACTGCCACATACCTGTATTTTCTTTTTAGTATCATAGCATTTCGCCTAGCCGCGATACCATCGAGTCGGCCTGTTTGCTGTTTGCTCCAAGGAACATGCATACTTCTACCATCTGTTGTGAAGAAAGAAGGCATGTTTTGTTTTCGGCGAGTGTTGCCACGGCAACATCTGCCCCATACCTGAATGCGGAACCCAGTAGGCTTCTCATGCGGTAGATGTTCCTAAGCCTCTGCCTGGTTTCGGCGCAGGTTATCTGGTGTAGCGGAAGAACCAGCGCCTTCTCGTTTTCCTTAAGCTTTTCAAGGGTCATCCGAAGCAGTTCGCTGTCGTTTATTACTATCCCTGCAACATTTGGCCGCCTGATGGCCCTGTCAAGGAGGCCCTGATCAGAATTGGCCACTATACAAGTCGGCACGTCGGATATGTCAGGCGTTACTCTTATCTCATCGTTGGAGAATATCCTGCCGAACCCTAGCTCCAGCGCCTCTTCGGGGCTTGGTTTATATGTGGATGTCAGATCAAAAGGCATATACTCAACTCTTATCATAGACCAGCGTGACTATGTCTCCATCCTCAACAACGTGCTCCTTTCCGAAACGCTGGTTGGTAAACTTTGCGCTCTTCCCATTTATATAGGCATATTTTAGGCTCTTGGCTGTTTTCGAGTGGAGTACCCTTGCAACATCAAGTACGGTGGCCCCAGTCTTTGCGATAATCGGCTTTTCCATGTCGGGTTCCGCGTCTTTTGGCTTAAGGTATATCCGTAAAAGGCCCAGTTCTCCGAATATCTGGGCCTTTAGCGATTCGGTGTTTGTCTTGTTGGATGCGCTTATCGGGATTGTCTTTATCCCTGTCGAGGTCTCGACTTCCTTCTTGATTCCTTCCCAGAAGGAGCGGGGCACACTGTCTATTTTGTTTAGAATTATAAGCGCCTTCAGGTATACAACACTTGGATCGAGGAAGTCGGAGATATCTTCAATGCTCGAGTCCTTCTGAAAGATTATCCTGCAGTTGTAGATGCTCGATGCTCCAAGCACTTCAAGTATTTCCTTCCGCGGAGGTATCTTGTGTCCCATTGCGTCTATCTCTACCCCCCCAGTTGCTTTCTTTTCGATACGTATTCCGGGCCTGTCCACATTTGCCCTTATTCCCAGGCCGTAGAGCTCATCAAGAAGGCTAAACAGCCCTTCAGGCTTGTTTACGTCAAGCATTATGAGAAGCATGTCAGCTACCCTTATCACGCTTGCTACTTTGGCGCCCCCGCCTTTTCCCTCGCTTGCCCCTTCTATAAGGCCTGGGACGTCAAGCAGCTGTATCTGGGCGCCGCCGTAGCTTATCGTACCGGGTATCACATCCAGTGTGGTGAATTCGTATGCTGCAATCTCAGATTCTGCATTGGTTATTGCAGAGAGGAGAGAGGATTTGCCGGCATTCGGGAATCCGACAAGCACTACGGTAGAATCCCCAGTTTTCTTTACTGCAAATCCGACTCCTCGACCGCCTGATTTCTTTGTCATCTCTTTTCGGATATTTGCCATCTTCCTGCGCAGAATGCCCAGGTGCTTATTGGTTGCCTTGTTATGCTTTGTCTTCGCGTATTCGTCCCTGAGCTCCTTCAGCTTTTCCTCCAATGCAGACATGGAATAGTATCGGCGTGAAAGTTTATAGAGCTAGCCAGGCTAGTCTGTCGAACCGGGTTGGTGTTCGCTCATGTTGTTAAAGGTTTTCTTTCAATATAAACGCATGGATACGATATATTTAGGGAGTGACCATGCCGGGCTAAGACTCAAAACCAAGCTGGTCGAATGGCTGAGGAAATCCGGATTCAATGTCGTAGACGTGGGACCTTTTTCCTATGACAAGGATGATGACTATCCAGAATATGCAGAGATTGTATCCAGGGCTGTGGTCAAGAACAAGGCGAAGGGCATCCTGATCTGCGGCTCGGGGCAGGGAATGGATAGGGCAGCAAACAAGATAATGGGAGTACATGCCTCGGTTTGCTGGGATGAGGAATCTGCATTCATAGCGAAAACCCACGGAGATGTGAATGTACTCTGCCTCGGGGAAAGGTTTGTAAAGCCATCCCTTGCCAAGAAAATAGTGGGCATCTGGATCAGAGTGCCTTTTTCGATGGAAGATAGGCATATCAGAAGGATTGCCAAGATACGCAAGCTGGAAGGAAGACACTAGGCCTTTGTTGCTCCTTTTCTTGTCTTTATTACTATCTCATTGTATTTTGTTGCCTTCCTTGAAAACCTGTGGGCTTTCCTTTTCCGGATGTTTATCATCCGCAGCAATGCATTCAGCTCTCCTTTCTTGAAGAACCGGAACATGCCGGAGTTCTTGCCCTCGTATTCCGCAATCAGCTGGTCCAGCGTCTTGTTCTCCTTTTCAGAGAGTTTTTGGTAGTATGATATGCGCTTTTCCATCCCGGAGACGAATCCTTCCAGATACCGCAGCGCGGAGTGTGTGTCCCTTGCTTTTAGCGTAAGCCCTGCAACAAAGATATTTGCAAATTCGCTGTTGAACCAGCTTTTGTAGCCTATGCCCAAGGATTCTATAAGGGTCAGGTATGCTGTGAGCTCCTTGAATGACATGCGCTTCGAGTTTGAAATGACATTTGGCATACATATTGCGCCGTAATCGAGTGTGCCCATAATGCTTTCCATGCGGGAAGCGTGCTCCTCCAGCGCCTGGGATACTCTTGGATCTGCAGATGCATTTTCCCAATTCTGCCGTATTATCTTCCGCAGTATACCTTTTTCGAAGGTCTCATGTGCCCTCGCCTCCCCACTCTCCTCATTTTTCAACAATATGCCACTCATCCACCCAACCCATTTAAAGAGATATGAATCCCATCCAGTCCTTTTTAGCAAGAACAAATAACCCAATTCCTTCGAACTGCACTACAGTCCCTTCTTCCAAGGCGTTTGCGTAGGATTCCAGATAGCCTTCTTTCGTCTCGAGGCTTTCCTTGCTGAACTCCCCATCTTTGAGGAGGTTCCCGACTATCGAAATTTTCGCTTTCACGAAACTACCCTTGTTTACCCACTGTAGCTTTTGGACGCCTTTAGTCTCTGTCTGCTGATATGTTCCCGTTATTCCGTCTTTTGTTATGCCTTCGGCCTTTATCTCGAAGGCGTCCTTAAGTCTTACCCTGTCGCCCGTTTTTAACTTAATTGCATCGTATGTATTTATAAAGAAAGTGTCGTTTAGCCTGTATTCCCTGTATCCGGATTCTTCATTCGGATTGACCCTGATTTTTATTTTTTGCTCTGTTTCCGGGATCCCTTTTACAGTGAGCTTTTTTGGATTCTCGACGAAAAAGAGCCTTGCTGCCTTCGGCTCGGCCAGTTTGCGGTTCTCGGCGAGGAGCATCTCCATGCTAACCTTGCTGTTGGTCTTGCTCATCCCGAATCTCAGGACGAAGCTCTTTATCGCCTGCGGAGATATGCCCCTGTGGCGCAGCGCGGCTATTGTAACCAGCCGTGGGTCTTCGTATCCAAGGATTAGCCCTTCCCGTATTAGCTCGTTTATCTTGCGCTTCGATGTAACATTGTTCTCTATCTCGAGCCTTGCCACGCTGTGCAGCCTTGGTTTCCTAAGGCCCAATTTCTCCAGAACAGTATAATAGACCTCGTCCCTGAGCTCGTATTCCTTGCTCCTTATTGCGTCAGTTATTCCCTTTATAGAGTCCATTATTGGCGTATTGAAGTCGTATGTTGGCCATACATAGTACTTGCTGCCTTGGCGGTAGTGCTCCTGCAGCTTTATCCTGAAGAGGGTCGGATCGCGCATCGCAGTGTTCTGTGACTCCATGTCGCCTTTCAGGCGTAGAATCGCGCTGGCGGCTTCGCTGTCGGGTCTCTTGGAGAGCATGGAATGCCATGCATCCCGGTTTTCCTTTATGCTTGATGACCTGTGTCTGCATGGCTTTGACTGGTTCCTGCCTTCGCTTATCTGCTC
>DAHXKV010000053.1 GCA_027366155.1 Microcaldota archaeon | reverse complement strand
CACATGAGAAGCAATCTCAGATAGCTCAAAATAAGCAGAAACGCCAGCGCAAATTATCATTTGCGGAGGGTGTGATTTGAACACACGCATTCACAAAGAAAACGGGCCCTGAACCCGCCGCATTTGGCCAAGCTCTGCCACCTCCGCTTTGCTATACATTTGCTTGCAAAGTAATATATTTATTTGAGATTGGAGATAGGATAGGGGAAATACGATGTTAGTAGGGATAATAGGCGCACCAAACAAAGGCAAGAGCACGATATTCTCTGCGCTTACCCTCGAAAACGCGGAGATTGCCGATTACCCGTTCACGACAATATCCCCAAACTTTGGCATCGCATACGTGAATTCGGAATGCCCGGAGAAGAGGCTGGGAATCAGATGCAACCCGAGAAATTCCCTCTGCATTGATGGCGTAAGGAGAATACCCGTAAATTTGGTGGACGTTGCGGGACTGGTGCCCAGCGCCCATGAGGGCAAAGGCATGGGAACGCAGTTTCTGAGCGAGATAATGGGCGCAGATGTGATCATACAGGTAGTGGACCTTAGCGGCAAGACCGACCTTGAAGGCAACGCCGCTGTTGGGTTTGACCCTGCAGCGGATGCGGAGATGGTCAGCGAGGAGATGGCAAGATGGCTTGCGGGAATAATACAGAAGCACATGCAGCCACTCTCTAAAAAAGGCGATGCAGTAAAGGCACTTGCTGAATTGCTGTCAGGATTCAATGCGAGTGAAGGCATCATCAGGAAATCGATTGAGGAGAACGGCCTCTCGTCCTTCAATATCTCATGGGACGATAAATCGGACTATACATTCTCAAGATCCCTGCTCAGGAAGATTAAGCCGGTAGTCATAGCGGCAAACAAGATGGACATGGCCGCTTCGGGAGCGTTGCAGAAACTTAAGGCAGAACTCGGTAGCTATAGGGTAATAGGCTGCTCCGGCGCGCTCGAGCTCGCCCTGCGGAAGGCCTCGGAGAAGAATGCCATAAGCTACATTCCCGGGAAGGCAGGCTTCACGGTAAACAGCGGGATTACAGGAGAACAGGAGAAGGCGCTCTCTTATATTGGCAGTTACCTGAAGAAGTTTGGCAGCACTGGAGTGCAGGAGGTACTGGACGAGGCTGTCTTTGGCATCGGAAGCAAGATAGTCGTCTATCCGGTGGAAAACGAGAACAGGTTTTCTGACGGCTCCGGAAATGTACTTCCGGATGCCATTCTCCTGGACAAGGGAGCCACCGCACTGGATCTTGCTCGGAAGATCCATTCAGACATAGCAGAACGGATGCTTTACGCGGTAGACGCAATCAACAAGATGAGGATTGCAAAGGATCACCTGCTTGAGAACGGCGCAGTAATCAAGATTGTGACAGCGGCAAGGTAAGTTTTCTTGGGTTTTTGTTTCTGCAAACTAATTTAAGCTTTGTTTGGTATGGTTATATGCCAGGCGGATAGATGAAGACGTTCAAGCAGAATAACAAGATTGCAGTGTATCTCTCGCCGGAGGTAGTCCAGGCCTTGGGTATAGGCGAAGGGGATGAGGTGGATTTCTTCAAACAGGGAGAAAAAGCATTCGTGTTCATGAAGAAGGCTGATGTTGCAAGCCTGATTTCTGGCGGCGCGGCGGAGAACAAGCCTATTGTGCAGAGAGGCAGCGGCTTCCTTGAGAACGAGGAGATAGAGGTATTGAAGAAACTCGACACGCTCAGGTACCAGGACAGGACAAGGGACAATGTAGACAAGATGCTTAATGATGCCGAGAAGGAGGTTCTTGGCAAGCTCGTCCAGAAGGATGCAGTAAAGCTTTTCAGGAAGAACAACTCGGACATATACAGCATCTCGAAGTCTGTGTATGACAGATTCCTTATGAGGAAGAAGCCAGTACAGGACGCCAGGCCGGTAAAAATCCAGCTAAGCGGACATATGGAGGGGCCGTACGCGCCTTTCGTGAAAAGGCTTGAAGAGAATGGTTACCTGGTCATGCAGACCGAGGCTGAAGCCGGGGGAGTTTCACTGGCGCTGGAGCATAGCATAAGGCAGGGCAAGGTCCTCGGCACGCGTTCGTTCAACAAGAAGTTTTACATAGTTACAAGGCAATTTTTTGACCAGAACAGCTCTTCAATAATCAAGGCCATCAGGGACGGGGCCGGAAGGATAAGCGACATTTCATCCAAGGCAGGGATAGGGGAAGACGCAGCCAAGGCGGTGTTATACCTGCTTTCCGAGAACGGCGACGTGCGCGAGAAAAGGCGAGACTACTTTGTCATCGCATAATCAGAGCGATGCAGTTATGAAATGGTCCAGGATTATGATTATGAGAACGAATGCGAAGACAGCCACAAGGAGTATCTTTGGGCTCATGAGCGGCCCTTTTTCCGGGGCGTCGTAGAAGCTGAGTACGCCTGCCTGGTTCTGCGGGGTGGACAATCCTGCCATACCTCTTTCTTCTCAGAAAAGTAATATATATCTGACGGACATCTGCTTGTATGTGAAAGGTTATGCTTACGCTTAGGGTGCTGCAGGAAAAACGGCGCATCGAAGTATACTCAGTTTTTGGCAGGTCATCGTTCCTGCCGTCGAGCTTTGCGGAGATGAAGCCGTTCGAGGAGGCGCTTGCAACGGTGGTCGGGAGCGTGCAGCACGGGAACCAGATTACAGCACGCAACGAGATGATGGCGCTGCATGCGTGCCTCTTCCCTGCGATAATAACCCACGTGGGCAGGATTAGGGAACTCAACCCATACCTCTCTGACGCAAAGACAGTGGCTGACAAGCGCGGTCTTAATGGTGAGCCTCTCACAACGCTTAGGAGAGATTCCATAGTATCAAGGGAGGAAGGGCTTGCGCTCGCACTCAGAATGTTCCGCCTGTGCGATTAGGATTTAAGGATTGGCTGCGTAGATAGCCCATGGCCAGACGAGTAAGCAGGAGGAAGATGCCGAGGCGCGAAGACTTCCAGATGAAGGAGCAGCTTAAGATAGAGGAAGGCGTGTTCGAGAACAGGACGATGATGAGGCTCCGCAGTTTCTTCACCCATGGCATAATCTCGAGTCTCGAGTTCATAATAGCGAAGGGCAAGGAAGCCGACATCTACCTTGCGGATGGGGGAGCCTCGGTAAGCGATGCCTTCGTGGCTGTCAAGATATTTAGGCTGGAAACGTCAAGCTTCGCCAAACGGGCCGATTACATAAACGGCGATCCCAGGTTCGGGAGGATGAGGCCGGGCATAAGCGAGTTGGTGAATGTCTGGTGCAGGAAGGAGTATGGAAACCTCAAGATAGCGGGAGCCGCCGGAATACATGCACCGAGGCCTTATCTGTTCAACGGCAACGTTATTGCAATGGAGCTGATAGGTGATGATGAGGGAAGACCTGCACCCACGCTAAAGGATTCGGTATTGGAAGATCCGGAACCCATCATGGATTCCATACTGCTCCAGATAGGCAGGCTTTATGTAAAAGGGCTTGTGCACAGTGACGTGAGCGAGTACAACATCCTGATTAAGGAGAAGATACCGTATTTCATAGACTTCGGGCAGGCAGTCGTGCTTGAGCATCCGATGTCTAAGAAGTTTTTGGAACGGGACATAGCCAACATGCTCTCCTATTTCAGGAAGCAGTATGGCATTGAGAGAGATCTTGGGAAGGCGCTTATGCAGGTAACCCAAGGCGGCGCAACCGGTGTTGTTGATGGTGGAAACACGAATTAACGCAGGAGGCAAGTGATTTCATTTGGCATTCAGGATTTCTTAGGCAAAATATCGTTCCGCAGTTACATGCGTTTGTTTTCTTTTGGATTGTTTATTCTTCGGATAAGTTTTGCAGGGTTTCCTGCAACAATGGTGTATGAAGCCACGTCACACGTAACTATTGACCCCCCCCAATCACTACGCCGTTACCAATCTTTACATTGGGCAGTATTATTGCGCCGTGCCCTATCCAGACATCACCAACTCGCTTATGCCCGG
>DAHXKV010000030.1 GCA_027366155.1 Microcaldota archaeon | reverse complement strand
CTCAAGATAAGACGGGCTTACTGAGATGTCTGTTGGCAGCAGATACAACATTACCGGGGTGCCAGTGGAACTGATTTTCCTGAGCTGGCTCGACCTGCTTGCTATTGCAGGGATAGGAGTTGCAGCCATACTTATATACGTCATGGTAGGCAGGAGGCTGCGTCACGTAACTTGAGGCGAATTGAGATGGAGAGTGTCTTGGCTGCAGGTTTTGGAGGAGCATAATAACGCCACTGCTGATGCACCTTTTTATTTTTTGGCTTACGAATAGAATCGGGATTGGATGAAGGTTGCTCTCATAATAGCGCCTAAGGACTTCAAGGACGAGACTCTCGCAAAGGCCTGCGGCATGCTTAACAGATGGAAGGTGGAGACCGCGCTTGCGAGCCTGTCTGCACGTGGGTGCACCGGGGCCCACGGAGCCGAGTACAACGCCTCGTGCCAGATAAAGGAGCTTAGGCCCGGAGAGCTTGATGCCATACTCGTAGTTGATGGCGAGGGATTCGAGAGCTTCAAGCTTTACGACCACATGCCGCTGCTTGACCTCATGCGGGAGCTTTCCTCCAGAGGCAAGGTGGTAGCAGGCATTGGAGTCGGAGTGAAAGCCATAGCCAAGGCAAACATAGTCTCTGGAAAGAAGATAGCAGTGAGGAAGAACACCGAGGCTGAGCGGATGGTAAGGCTTTACAAAGGCGTACCATCGGATGAGGAGATTGAGGCGGGAAGCAGCATAATGAGCCTATCTAACAGCCAGAGGACCGAGGAGTTCGTGGGCCTGATGCTTGACAGGCTTGGAGTGCGGTAGACAGTCATCCGGCAGGCTTTGCCGTAGAAGGCTTGCTTTTCAGCAGAAAGAGCTTGTTGGAGGAGCCGCATTCGCATATGTACAGAAGGAACCCAGAGGAGGCTTTCCTGACCCTGCAGTTCTTCCCAGGAACCAGCAGATTCATGCATGCCTTGCACATTCTTAGGCTTGTCTCGCGCGGAACCTTCACCCTGTAGTGCAGGATTATCTTCCTTGCAAGCGAGACATACCTTTTTTCAAGGGCTTTTGACTGGTCTGTGCCCTCATTGGCTTTTGATTCGGCCATAGCCAGCAGCCTGGCTATCCTGTCGATTGCAACCTCCCTTACCAGCCGTTCATCCTTTATTAAAAAACCTTTATAAATCAGTATAACTTAGTAATATTCACTTATAAATGGTGATACCTACGGAGGCTTTTGCCCTTTTTGATCCATACAAGACCATAGCAAGCAACCTTAAGGACATCTCCCCGTACGTCAAGGAGTCGATAATGAACATCTACGGGATAATAGTCGATGTCGACCTTTCTAAATATGGTGGGCTTACCGCGAAGCAGGTGGCGCGCGCGGTCCTCCTTGACAATGGCTTCCGCGAGAAGGACATAGAGCCGAGGCTAGACAGGTACATGGAAGACCTTCCTTATTCGTACTACAATGTAGCGTGGAGCGACGGAGTCAGGATTGCGCAGGGCTCACGGGAGCTCCTTGAGGAGCTTGAGTCAAGGAACGTCCTTGTTGGGATAGTGACTGGCGAGGCGGAGCGTGTCTCTAAGATGAGGCTTGAGAAGACAAAGCTCTCCGGATACTTCAAGACGGGCGCCTATGGCGAGGACGGGATGACCTTCGGCGAGATACTCAACAAGGCGCTTGGGCGGATCGAGGGAGAGGGGTTCCAGAAGGAAGACGGCGCTGTGATCGTCTCCGACCCTGTCTCAGTTAGCATAGCCAAGACAACTGGAATAAGGATAATAGGGGTTGTTGGCGAAGGCTCCGATGCGAAGAGCCTGAGGGCTGCCGGCGCAGACCTTGTGGTTAGGAGCCTGAGCGAGAAGGAAAAGATACTCGACTTTGTTGTGACATCCTCCCACCCGTAAACGGTGTGGGCTTCCTCTGCGTTCATGCAATCACTGCATCCCGCAGAGGATGTGTTTTGTCGGTTCTCAGTTCTTCGAGAGTCGCCTCCTGCTGGGGTCTTACAGTCTCTCCCTGAGCGTGACTTCCCCTCTGTCCGAGGGTAGTTGCCCTATGTAATATATTTATTGATGCGTTTATGTCCCTGTCCTTTGACATTCCGCACCTCTGGCAGTTGTACGTCCTTTCAGAAAGTGGCATCTCCTGAATGTTGCCACAATTACTGCATGTCTTTGAGGTGTTTCTTGCATCCACTTTGACTACACTCAAACCAGCACTTTCAGCCTTGTATGAGAGGAGTTGGATGAATCTGTTCCATGAAGCATTATGAATCGCACCTGCGAGCCTGTGATTCTTTACCATATTCTAAATTCGAAGGTCTTCAACTGCGAATGAGGTGTATCCCGAGGTTACCAGTGTTTTTGACAACTTGTGCAGA
>DAHXKV010000027.1 GCA_027366155.1 Microcaldota archaeon | reverse complement strand
CAGCCACATACCTTGCACTGGAGGGACTTGCAGAGCTCAGGAACAGCGAGGAGCTCAGGGCTCTTGATGCGTAAGGCTTCTTTGGTACGGTTTCATCAGTCACCTATGCAGCCCCCACCATTAATATATATCTGAAACAGGAAGGTATATGCGATGGAAAAGACGTTGAATACGCCAAAATTCAGGGAGCTTGGCAGGAGCGGGGTTTTTGTTGCTGACGGGCCGGTAAGTTACAAGGACTCGCTTAGAGCAGTATGCAGGGAGGGGCTTGAACTGATTACGATAGAGGAGCTTCCGAAGGTTTCTAAGATACTGGGTCCCGAGGGAAGGGAGAAGCTTTTCGATCAGACGTTTTTCTGCTCAAACAGCATCGTTAACCATGAGGGAGGGCTGAGACGTCCCGGTGTGCTCCCGATGACTGACTGGTACTTGAGCCCGAGAGAGGCGTTCTCTGCGCTTTTTTTTGCGAGGAGGCGCCGGGAGGTGACAGGAGTATATGATAATTTTGTTCTGTTTTTCAGGTGCAGCATCAATGATGACGAGGTGACGAAAGCAGTTGGGGCACGCTTCTGGGTATCTCCGATGATGGATTACTCGAACAAGTCTGCATGCTCGATAATTGGTATTGACTCAGTTAAGATAGGAAGCAGGGGGATTTTGCGCCCCATCAGCATATAAGTTGCTGCTGCATTCAATGAATCAATGGATTAATCTGGGCTGCGTGTTTAGATTATCCTCCAGAGCAGATCCGCGCCTATTACCAGCACTACCATCGCAACCAGGCTCATTGAGAAATAAAAGAGGTTGCCGAATGTCAGTATAAGCAGGGAGAGGCTTGTGACAACCACTATGAACATGTTTCCGTGGGGCATGCCCCTGTTGCTGTAGTAGTTAAGGAAGCTGATAAAAATCAGCGAGATTCCTCCTGCGAGCGAGAGCGAGTAGAGAAGCTCCTGGAGCGGGCTGAGGCCCACCCAGCCAAGCGGATACGCTGCGTCGAAAGAAGAGAGAAGGATATAGAGCACAAGGAGGGAGCCTATCAGCTGTATTGCGAATATCTGGCGCTTTAGAAGCGGCTTCAGTCTCGGAGCCTGGATTTTGTAATATATATTGTTGGACATGCCCGCGCCAATAAAGGAGAGCGCGAATCCAACCAGGCTTATTGACAGGAAGACTATGTTCCCATATACCATTCCTATCACCGATGCGCCTGCGATGAATGCCGCGGCGAGGGACGCATTCGCCATATGCTTGCTTATCCTGAGCTGGTTGAAGAATGAGGAGAAGAGGAGCAGCGCCGAAGAGAATAGGGCTGCTGCGTAGAAAAGCGGCTGCCAGATATACCTGCCCCATATGGATCCCTGATAGCCTATGCCGAAGCCCGATAAGACGATTATAAGGAGAATGATGCTGCCTATGAACTGTATCACGAAGAGATTCTTCATCTCGGATTCGGACGTCTGCAGAATAGTTCTTGCGCGATGACTTTTCCTCCTAGCCATATGAACACGTTTTATCTACATTGCCAAGCTTATTAGACTTTTTGACAGCAGGAAGCTGGATCCTGCAGGTTAGGAGCCGAAACCTCCGTTTTTTCCTCTATGCTGCACACATAGAGCAGGAATGCGAGAACCAACACCAGAAGCATTACAGAAGTGAAGAACCCTACCGAAAAGCCTGCTCCCGCGCCAAGAGCGCCTGTGCCTCCCCAGTTTCCATCGTAGAAGCCTCCTGCCGCAGCGCCTATGGATCCTCCGGCAACGCCGTAGCTGAGACCCTTGATCATGCCGTCTATTGAGCCTTGTTCAGCCATCTGCCTCAATAGTGAAATGTCCTTTTGCTATTTATAATTTTGTGTGCAGCGGGAAGACGACAACCTAAAGGCATTTATAAATTAACCGAGGAAGAGGTGCGGGTAATTGATTGGGGGGCTTCGCGTTCAGGAGCGTTGCAGCGGCAGGCATGCTTGCCGGAATGGCAGCCTTTGGCATGCCGGCTGCTTCGGCCCGGCACGAGGTAGGGGGAAGGTGGCTTCAGGATCAGGCTGAGAGAATACAGTATTTGTGGAATGAGAAGGGATGCATAAGGACTGCAGAGAATAGGGAGAGCTGGACAGACCTCAGGCGCGGATACATATACTGCCAGGGTCCCTGGGCAGAGAACCTTGTTCTGAGCGCAAGGATATTGGAGAGAGACTCGGCTGGTCGGAGGAGCCTCTATGCCAGTGACTCGCGCATGATAGCTGCAGAATTCAGGAAAATAAGAGCTGTATTGAGAAAGGAGAGCGGCGCGGAGCTTTCTTCTGAACTGAGATGGCTGAAGCGAAAGGACTACCTATACAAGACAGGGCTGGCTGTAAGCATGATAGAGAGCGAGCAGTACAGGAGAATGGGGATTCTGGGTAGGTCGCTATACGGAATCACCATCTATGATGTTTTGGAGGATTTCGGCATAGGCGTTGTCGTCTTCCTCCTTGTCTCCGGCGCACGGTGAGCTTCTCACAGGGCCTCGGCCGGGAATCGAACCCGGTCCTGGGGGTCCACAGCCCCCTGTGCTGGCCGTTACACAACCGAGGCACAGGCAAGCCCTGTGCAGTGTTGCCCTAGAAAGCAGTATATATCAGGAAATCATTAATAAAATAGATTGCATGGAGAGGTATGCGCCCAGGAGAAGGCAGATTGCCAGTTATGGCGCTGTTCTGGGGCTTTCATTCCTTGTTTCAACCTCGGGAGGGGCAAGAGCACAGGAAGTACTTCCAAAGCTCAGAGTTTATGAGCCAGAGAAGGAAACGATAGAGGTATGCATGCAGCAGGGCGTGCTTCCAAAAACACTCAGGGATGGATGCAGATCGCTTGGTGAAGAGATGGAGATGCGCAAGAAGCTTCTCGAAAAGTACCTTAGGTTTGAGGCCCAGATGAAGAAGGAGATGGCCTCGGCTGGTGGCGCAGTCCTTGTCAGAAAGCTTGAGGAAGGTAAGCCGGTTTCCAAGGTGGATAGAGATGCATTGGCGCCATACATTTCAGCATCGAGAAGGAGTGCCGCACAGATAAACGAATACAGCAGCAGAATAAAAAAGGCCGTGTCCATAATAAGCTGGTATGCGGAAAACCATTACAGGAAAGCAAGGGCCAATCCGGCAGGCAGTAGCAATGAGCATGTTGTGCAGGAAAAGGCCGTGGCGGAAAAACATTTGGGCGCAGTACATTATAAGTGGCACCACAAAAGAGAGGAGATTTCCCTGGATCCGAAAGTTGTGGAGATCTGCTCAGGCCCTGCTTTCTACATGCTTCCGGCGTATGTTGCTGCAGACTGCGCTGAATTGAGCGCCGGGCTTGGAAAGCCCTCTCTCGTACAGTATTATAACAGGAGGATTTCGACTGCGTGCACTAACTACGGCTTCAGCCCTGGAATCCCCCCTTCCGAGAAGAAAGAGTTCCTCGCGGAGAAGCTTTACGAATACAGACACCGCGAGATGTCATATGGACATGCAGAAAGGCTTGAGCTGGAGATAGTCAATTTCTGGAGGATGGGGCACGCCAACCTGGAGCAGGGGCTGAAACGCTGCGGAAGCTACCCAAGTTATGGGGAACTGGGAGAAGCGGCGTTCGTCATTTTGATGATAGCGCTTGTCTGGCGTGCGAAGATGTAACCGCATGATTTATAACTGTTTGACCATAGTCTAGTTGGTGGCTTGTTGCTCTTACCTGTAATGCTCTCGATAGGCGCGGTAAACGCGTTAGTGCCAATACTTATAATAATAATCCTTATCGGCGCTGCGGCAGGATCCACGAGGGGCTTCAGCTTCTTCAACATCTTTGGCATAAGCACGCTGCTTGGAGGGTTGGGGGGGATAGGCGGAGGGTCTAGAGGAAGCATGTCCAAGTCAGGATTCCCGCTTAGGCTCTTGCTTGACCCAGGAAAGCCGGGTGCCCAAGGCATAACAAGAGTCAGGAAGCGCAGGACTCCTGGAAGCGGAAATACGCATTCGCTGTACGGGAGGATGAACGAGGTCTTTGAGCCAAGCAGGGCCAGATTACAGCAGCTGAGGGTCAGGGAGGGAGAGAGGCGGCTCATGCTTAATAAAGAGAGAAAAGTCAACGCGCCCGGTGTAGGCGGAGGAAGCAGGACAGTCAAGATGGCCGTAGGCGGAACACTGAAGACTCTTAGTGGGGCAGCATGGGTAGGCTACCAGACAAACGCCTTCAAGCCAGAGGCAATACAGGTAAGCGAGACGCGAATTGACGTCGAAAGAAGAGAGATAGAAGCAGGCAAGAGAAGGATAGCGCAGGGAGGCCTGATGCAGATCAGGTCGGGACTCAATAGGCTGAGGAGTGAGAGGAAGATTATTAAGGATGAGGGAAAGCGGCAGTCAAGGTTGCTTACCCCTGACGAGAGAAAAAATGGCATCATCTTTGCAAGGCTGGGGGTGGCGGCCCAGGAGGTATCGAGAAAGCAGGCAATTGCCGAGGAAACAGCCAAGCGAGAGGCAGAGAGAGGGAGAAGGCTGGATGACGCTGAGAGAACAGCGACGGAGCGGGAGGTGAATGACGAGCTCGCGAATGGAACAAGAAGGGTTTACATGGGCAAGGTCATAAATCACGTGGAGGGGGAATTCGGCACGCTAGCAGCAGAATACGCATGGCTTAACGCAGGCCAGCTAGGCTTCTCGAGAAGGCTCGAAAAACTTGATGAGGAATCCAGGAAGATAGAGCAGGCAAACGAAGACTTCTTAGCAGGAAGGATTACAGAGAGAAGGCATAGGAGAGTATTTGCTGTGTCTTATAACAGGCTTTACGGAGCTCCTGACAAGTCACACTTCCACAATGCATTCAACCCTAATTACGGTTTTACGGTTGGAAACAACGCCGAACGGCTGATGGAAAAGACAGTTACCGGAGGCGTGAGGACCGCGTATGTGTTAGGATCACTGCCTGGAGCAACGGCGGCTAGTGCGGAGTTAGGAGTAAGCAAGATCGCAAAGAGATATGTTCCTAATTACGCCAGGAATGGGGGGGACGTCGTAAGTCCGCTGAAGGCCATATACAGGGTAAGCGGTAGTATATATGGCAACCTGGAGAGTGAGAAAAAGAGCAACAGACTGCCAAGAGTTAGCGAACACCAGTATTACTATGGAAAGGCGACAGCAGGATATGAGAGATCCATGATTGAGAAAGACGGAGGCCTTGCCAGAATATCGACACCGCTTAAGAGGAAGGGAAACAATGGGCACTGAGAGGCGTTGTGACGAAGTTACGCCGGTGCGTGTATTTATAACTTGGCGTATATAAATGAAGGCTATGCCAGGTTCTATAAAAACGAGGTTCGCATTACTGTTGTTTATTGCGATAACACTGGCAATTTTTTCTTACTCTTCTGCCTCGCCAACAGTGACAATACCACAGGTAAGCTCAAGCCCCACCTCAGAATGCCAGGCCCTTTTTCCATCCGGGAGTACCACTGCAAATGTAAACCTCGGCGGTGCGACGTCGGCGTTCGCGGGCATAATGGAGAATGCTGTTGGACTCTCTTTGCTCGCACTCGTGGTTTCATTTGATGTCATAGGCGTAGGATATCTCGTGAGTAAGATATTCCCTTCTACACACATAGGGAGCTGGCTTACAAAGGAATATTGGGAGGTTACCAAGACAGTAATACTGATAGTAAGCATTTTTGCCGTAATGTCCATAGTCAGCGGGCTTGCGCTGTTGCTTTCGGGAGGCGCGAGTGCATATGGCTCTACAACCAACCTCCCAAGCAACATACAGGGGCTGGTTTCTGGATCCGATGCATACCTTTGCACAGTTAACAACCAGGCCAATGTCGCAGTAATGAACATAATGCCGACGATAATAGGGCTGGGATGGCTGAAAAGCATAAAGATAACGTTTTTTGGATTTCCGTTCCCTCCTGCTGCTGTTGCAGCAGCTGCATCAGGTGCGACATTTGGGCTTTCACTTGCGATACCGTCGTTCAAGGCAGGAGTCACATTCAGCTTGTTCAACAGCCTGCTTGCAGCAGTAAACTTCATCTACCTGCCCCAATGGCTTTCAGTATTCATTGATTTCGTAATGTACCTGATAATACCAGTAAAGGTAGTTTATACAGCACAGATACTGCTCATGCCCTTCTTTATCGCAATAGGGATAGGTTTCCTTATACCTGCAGGCCTCGTAATGCGGGCCATCCCGCTGGTTAGGGGCATTGGAGGTACACTTATAGCGTTTGGGATAGGCTTCACCATTGTCTGGCCCGGGATACTCATTCTGTTTAATGCGCCTGTTTCCTCGGCGTTCTGTTCGCTCCTCAGCCCTAATTTCTGCAATGCGTCCATAGGACCCTCACCCGAAGTTCTGATAACGAATGCTGGATCAGTAAGCGTACAACAGGCATGCAATGACCCAGAACTTGCTGCGATTTCAGGTACACTCCTTTATCCGGCATGCACCGAGATACAGAACACCGTGATTGGCACGTATACCAGCATTACGCCCAACATAGGCTATGAGGAAGTTGTTGTGCCTTTTGAAACGATGAACAGCCTCTATCCAGTGCTTAACCTCTTCATAAAGTATGGTGCATACATAATCTTCCAATTTTTCTTCCTTTTCGTTGCGGATCTCATGATTTTCTATGCCATAACAGACAGCATAGCCAAGATGCTGGGGGGAAGCATAAAACTGAGCCTTGGAAGGAAGATTAAGCTGGTGTAAAAATGATCGACCTGTTGCTTGCATCTTCGGCTTTCCTTTCCCAGTGCAGCTACAACATCACTTTCCTTAACAAAAATGACTGGATAGGCATCTGCATGCTTGTTGTAGTCCTTTCGATGATGATAAGTGCAGCGATGTACGGATTTTCAGGATTGCTGCCCGGGACACAGAGGGAGAAATTGAAGGGCGTTGTCAAGTACGAGTACATACAGGCAATTTTCAGCCTGATCCTGATAACCGCACTTTTCTCGATGTCAGTAGCAGCATGCAACATAGGAGCCGCGCTTACCAATGGAGCTTCTGGATACCAGGATCCCTTCCAGTTTGCCGGCTTATACATAGGGAACCTAATGTTTGCAAAAGGCATAGCGATAGTAACTGGGCTTTTCTCTGCAGGCACCGCATTGGTAATAGACGCTGCATTTGCGAATTATTTTGTAAGCGCCGTAGGCAACTTCTTCCCTTCAGGATCGATTCCCGGCATCTCGAAAGGCAAACTTTCAGCTAGCGCTGGAGTCCATATAGAGATAACAGGGACAGACGAACCCAGCGAAATAATCTACGAGTACAGCTACATACTGCCTTTCCTTGAAGGGCTTGTTGTAGTCACGTTTGGTTTGCTGTTTGCCGCTTTCGGCTCACTCCCAATAATCGAGACGCTGGCACTTACCCTTGTAATACCAGTTGCGATAATAATGAGGTCACTTGCGTTTGCCGGACCAAGGTTAAGAGACGTTTCCAACACGTTCATCTCACTGGCCATAGCATTTTATTTTGTCTTTCCCCTTACAATTGCAATGAATTACTATGTGGTAAATTGGATGTACTGCTTAAACGGCAGCTCGTGCAACCCATATGTGGCATACCTTGGTCCCGGAGGCTACCTGCTTAACACACTGCCAATAAATCAGCTTCTTGCGAATCCAGAAAACATAAACGTAAACGGAGTCCCCGGCATTGGGGGCGTATCCCTTCCGCTTAACTTCTACGGGGCAGGACTCTTTGCAGGAAACAACGGACTGCTCGGCATAATTGGAGAGGTGGTGAATGGCCTGGAGAACATGCCGCGCCTGATAAATGGGTACGTGCTTGAGACCGCCCAGTATCTCTTCGAGGGAATATTCCTTATAGCAATAGACGTGGCGATTACAGTAGGCTTTGCAGTAGGGCTTAATCGTGGCCTGAACAGCATCGGACAGCTGCTTGCAGTTGGTCCGTTCTGGTGAGGATATGAATAAGAACGCTATTTTCCTTTTGGCGCTTTCGTTCGTCCTGGCATCAGCTTATGCAAGCACGTCGCTTAGTGGGACCGAGAATGAGTTTGTGGCGTGGATACCGATCGTGTTAATTGCGATATTGGTTGCCATTTTACTTACGCTTATCTTTTATGCGATAGCAACCCTTCTAGGAAATGCAAGGCTTAAGAGTGCAGCCCTCTACGAATTTGCGCAGGTCATAGGAACTGTAGTAATACTTCTCATAATCTTCGGGCTATTCAATATTTACAGCGCATCAGTATACGGAAATTACCCCAAACTGACAAATGCTGTCTCTAATATATGCAGCCCCAGCCAGCAGAACCAGCTTGCTGGATCTCCTATCGACTTCCTTAACCCGACCATACAGGGACCAACAAAATCCATATGCGGGCTTGCAGACGGCGTTCCCTCTTCGGGAGTCACGCAGAACATAGATTATGGCCTTGCCTCGACATATGCAATAATAGCGAATGTGACAAGCCAGGCCGGCATGAGCCTCAACGACCTAAACGAGTTCGAGAACTTTTACAATACACTGGAATCGGTCGTGCCGACAGGAAGCGTCTGCTGGCCTGCCGTAACATGCAGTGCTCCGGCTGGAGGCCTCTCGGCACAGGGTGCAGGGACTGGCGTGAGTATATCCTACACCACATACCCGTATTATATGTACGGAAAGATAAGGGGCGGAACGCTCTTCATCAATGCAGAGGCCGAGTTGTCTTTCTACACGGGCCTTCTGGAGCTCTTTGCCACAATAGTTGCTCTTTTCGGATGGCCTTATTTCCTTGCGGCAGGGCTCATCCTCAGGGCGTCTTTCCTTACAAGAAGAGTAGGGGGACTGATCATTGCAGTGGTGCTGGTAGCGCTCTTCCTATATCCGCTCCTCAACTTGTTTGAATATTCATCGCTTACCAACGCGAGCAGCCCTCTGAGCGCGATAGGCGCAAATGTGGTGTCTTACCAGAACGCTCCGCTCCTTCAGCTCAAGGGCCAGGCACCTTGCACAAGCCTCTTATCAAGCTGCATACTGGACAATACCAATCCAATAATCGATTACAACACAGGAAGAATTGATTTCTATGTCTTCCCAAGGCTTGATTACATACTCAATTATGAAGGCTGCTGGCCGCTTGCCGGAAGCCTGCTGGCTTCTGAAGTGAAGATCATAGGGCTTTACATAACACCAGGAGTGGGCAACGCTCTAGCGCTTTACGGACTCATTGGGTCATTCGTAGGCTCAGTTCCCTCATTCCTTATAGACAGAGTGATCTCATGCTCGCCGGAGGCGCTCCTCAACTCGGTTCTCTCACTCTCAAACTTTTACGGGCAGACGTTTGTCTTCATGGTCATGCTGCCGGTGCTTAACGTGCTTATGCTTCTCTCCGCCGTGAAAGGGCTTTCTTCGCTGCTCGGGGGAGATACCAGCCTGCTCGGGCTGGGGAGGTTGGTCTGATGGCAAGAATCCTCTATCTTGCATTGGTCTTTGCGCTCCTGATTACATCAGTGGTTATGGCAAGCAGCAGCTATGACAGTTACTGCGTTGACCTCTTCCAGAACAAGGCCCATGCAGTCAGCAGCGTATTTTCAGGAAGCGGGAACCCAAGCACCTCGCTTCTTACAATTTCTTTGGCAGTTGTTGCTCTTGTGCTTGTTTTGCTCTCTGTAGTTTATGGGATAGGAATAGGCTTCGGAATAAACAAGCTTGTCACATTCGCAAAGTCCGAGTACCTTGAGAGCTTCTTCAACATATTCATAATACTTGCCCTTGTAGGGGGCATCGCGGTGGTAGGTGGTCTCTCTGGCTTATTCTCCAATATATCCGGACTCGGGATTGCGAGCACGCCGTCTGGAAGTGGAGGCACTGCATACAACATATACGCCTCCATATGCACTCAGATGATACAGAACCAGTTCCTGCCTTCAATTGTACAACTTTTCGGACTCTCGCTGCAACAGCCTTTCTACACGTTCGCTCAAAGCCTTACAATAACTACTCCGGCAACAGCATGGTGGCTGCCGCAGATAACCATCTCGCCGCTTGCCGGGCTTACCCTATACAACGAGGTTACGATCTTTGAGCTTTCTCCCCTCTTTGCTATAGTAATGCTGAGTATAGGTGTCATCTTCCTCTTTTATGTGATATACTTCCTCTTTCCGATTTTCCTTTTCGCTGGAATACTCCTAAGGTCATTCCCATGGACGCGTGCCGCAGGAGGCACACTGATCGCATTGTTCGTGGCGTTTTACGTCGTATTCCCTGGGCTTTACCTGCCATTCAGCGCGATACAGCTGCAGCAGCAGAGCACGACGCCTTCACAATTCTGCCAGAATGCGGTTTCGGCGAGCGTTGCCCTTAGCGGCTCCAGCCCGTTCGGTCCCGTTCCTCCACTTTCATGCACACCTGAAGGCATAACAGGCGTTTTCTCAGATATCTTCAACAGAGGATGGGTCTTCATACAGGCTGTTTTCGGCAGCCTGCTTACTGGAGGGGGTGGCCCTTTCGTCTCAAACCTTGACCTCTATGCAGGGCTGATAGCAAGCTCCGTTTTGAGGATACTTGGCATGGGAATAGCGTTCCTTATATCATTCGACTTGCTGGAAGGACTGGGAGACCTGCTTGGCTCACCTTCGCTACAGAGCGGGAGGATTCTTAAGAGGATAATATGATTGCACTTGGAGGATTCATAACAAGCATGCTCGCAGTGGCACTTAGAAACAGCTGCGTCTCAAGCTTACAGGGCTGCCTTGCCTCGATATATACCCCATGGTTCGCCGCTGCTGGTTTATTTGCGTTATTTGTACTTGTCGTGCTCGCAATGATTTATGGAATAAGTCCGCTTGTCGGTAGGAGTGACATGCGCGCCTGGACCAAAATAAAGATATATGATACGCTGTTTTCGCTTGTACTCATAATGATCTTCGGTTACGCGACAAACCTCATATACTCGATTCCGGTAGGGATATTCAGCCAGGCGCAACTGGTCTCCCCATTATGCAGCTCGTCTCCGAACATATATGCACTTTCAATCTGTGATATGTACCAATTCAATGCATACACCGCGGATACGAATGCAGGACTTTACTATTTGCTTCTATCTTACGGCGCGCTCCAGTCGGTGATCCACATAGGAGTAAGCTATGGAAATATTGGAGTTAGCCAGGTTACAGGCCAGGGTGTTGGTGCCCCCAGCGGGAGCATAAGCCTTGATTCCAACCTGATGCTCCTGCCCAAGGACCTGGGCTTCAAGTATCTCGGGCATGCAATAGACATAGTGTATGGTTTTGTATTGACAAACTACATTGAGCTGATATTGCTCTCCTCTTCTGCCATCATCTTCACCATACTGATGACACTGGGACTTATCGCAAGGATATTTGGGGTCACGCGAACGTTTGGCGGTGCTATGATTGCTTTTGCACTCGGGCTTGGAGTCATATTCCCGCTGATCACAAGCATAGCGTATGGGTTTGTAGATTACGGCATGTACCAGACTGCCCAGCAGGCAGGGCTGCACCAGATTATCATAGGGGGCCTTCTTTTCGGGCCGGGGCTCCTTAGTTCATTGACAGGCAGCACTGCACTCGGGCTCATTTTCAGGCTTGCCACGATTGGAGCCGCGCTTACCATGGGAAACCTGATAACCGGACCTCTGTTTATCTATGTAGGGCTCAACTGGATAGGGCTTACGTTCATGCCACTCATCGTGTTCATAACCGTAGACGTATTTATAATAGATTTTTCACAGGCAATAGGTGAGAGGATGAGCTTCTTGTCTATGCTCACCAGAATATTGTAGTGTCTTAATATGAGAAAAGTTTTGCTTTTTGCACTTGCTGCCCTTCTTATGGCAGGAGTAGCCATAGGAACAGTTAGCGCACAGGGACATGGATATTGCGGAAGCGGAGGCATCGCAGAGGTAAGCGCACCTTGGTATTGCAACTACATAAACCAGAGCATGGAGGCGTACTGGGCCCAGTGGGCACCATATGCAATGCTTGCGGTGGTTTTCTCGTTCGGCATAGCAAGCGTGATATTTGCCGCAGGCACGATACTGAATAACGAGAGAATAAGGAACTTCGGAGTTGGGGAGTATTACGAGGCGCTCGCAAGCGCGATAATAGTCACGGGCTTCCTCTTCATTAGTGCAGTAATGTTCGGTGTGATAACCGGCACAGCTACAGGTCCGATAGACCCTTATTCGACTGCGCTCGGCTACTTGAACCAAACGATAAACGGGCTCTACCCCGAATTGCTCCAACTGTTCAGCATAGCCGCTGTTGACGGCTATTTCATGACGACCACATTGAGCATATGCACAGGAGGGATATGCAGTACAGTTCCGCAATTCTGGGGTGGGGTGATCGGATGGCTCTTTTACGTTCCAGCAATGGTGCTCATAGAGCTCCAGCTCGAGGTACTCGCACTCCTCTATGCGGAATTCTGGATAATCCTTGAGTTTATGTACATTGCCATACCGGTGTTTCTCATACCGGGCATCATACTTAGATCAATAATACCGACGAGGGGGCTTGGGGGCATGATGATTGCAACTGCAATAGGCTTCTACATGGTTCTTCCGCTCCTTTTCTCTGTCGCCTATTACTTCACGCACACCTCTACGCTGAAGTGCGCAGAGAGTGGCACGCTGGGCTTGCAACAGTACGGCAGCGGCACCGGCGCCCAGACCAATGCACTGAACCAGAACGGACCGCTCGTGCAGGTTCTCAACGGAATACAGGTGTGCATGGACTCGTACTGGCTTGCGGTTCTTTTCTACCCATCGCTCATAATGGCGCTTACATATGCAACGATAATCCAGATTGCCGAATTTATAGGGGGAATGACGCAGATGTCAGGTAGGTTGAGGGTTTGAAGGCACGCATATATGCCTTAAGATGTGAATTGATAGTGGTATTCAGATGCCAAATACACGGATAATGCTGTTCAGCATATTCATAGGAGTGGCGCTTGTCTTAGTTGTAGCCACATATATCATAAGGATACAGCTGCTTGACGGCTTTATTGCCATCCTTGCGCTGGTTGTCACGATAGGCGCATTCCTTACAAAGAACTACACATACCTATTCGATGCAGTAAGGAAGAAGAAGGGAAACATGCTTATCATAAGCGAGAAGGAGGCCTTCACGCTTGCGCCCAACGGCAATTCCATAGTGAGAAGGGAAGGGGACCGCACGTATGCGAGCGCATTCGTGAAAATACCCGTCTATAAATCGGGCAGCGAGATGACTGCAGATGAGAAAGGGGATATAGCTAAACTGTTCGGCAGGATACTTACACTGAGCAAGAACCCAGTGAAGATATCTTCACAACTCTACATGATAAACCGCGATGACTACATCAAGAAGATAAGGGAGTCATTAAACCAGGCCGAGGACAGATACAGGGAGCTGCAGAGCCTCGGAGGCGGAGAGGAGCACAAGACAGAATTTGAACGTGCGCGCGGGGAACTCACAATGTGGAGGAACCTACTCGACAACGTAGGCAAGTCACACTCCAGGTCTCTGATAATCTATGCTATGGTGAGCGCCGAGGGAGGCAATGATGAGGAAGCCGGAAACCTCGCATACCAGCGTGCCGAGGAGCTTTCAGGAGGCATAGGGACAATATTAGGGATTGCATGCTCAGTGGCAAACGGACAGGAGATTCTTACGTTTATAGAGCCCGAGTACATGATTCCTGTCGAGATAGTCAACGAGAGGCTCAGGCAGAAGATGCAGGGATGATGTAATGGATGCAGAAACGATAGTTTACCTGAGCGCCACATCGATGATAATAGTCTTTGTCATTGCAGGCATAGGCAACTACGGGCTGCTCGGGATTCCCGTACTGGTTTTAGGGATTGCAGCCCTAATCATGATCTTCGCGCTGAATTTTGCCGATTTCATAGTATTCCCGATGATAACAAAGTCGTTGAACATAGAGGTTTCCCTTTCTGGCGAGCACAAGGTGCCAAGCTCACAGAGTTGCATAATAAAGCACGTTAACGGCCTTTACTACGCGACGGGTTACCTGACCGCTAATGTGTATAAGTATGTCTTCTCCGCAGAGAGCGCAAATATGGACGAGGACCAGTCGCTTGCGGCTGCGCCGGACAAATGGGAACGCATAATAATGAATACAAAATTCCCATTCAGATTCAACCTTGTTTCTATGACCGAGGAGGTCCAGAAGTACAGGGAGAATCTCGAGGGCCAGAGAGGTTTCCTTGAGTTTCAGCTGTCTAGGGAAGTCAATGCAGCCAATCCTAACCAACTCACAATAACGGAGCTGCAGCGCAAGATAAACATAGTCCAGACAAGGATAGACAGGATATCAGGAGGTGAGCTTCCTACGTACAGCATAATGTACATAGAAAGCACAGCCATGGGTGTTAGCGAAAAAGAGGCATCAGACATCCTCACTGAGCAGCTAAACCATCTGCAGACAGTATTCAACACTTTCGACCTGAGCATAATAAGGATAGTCGGCAGGGAGATACACGCGCTGCATTCCCTCAATTACAGGCTGATGCACATGGACGAGCTTACCAAACACTTCCAGACGCAGAATTGAATCCGGACTGGAATCAGAAAGGCTGTGCCTTCAGTTTGCAGTGACATCTTCCCGATGATTGCTCCTGCAGCGCATATAGTTTGAGTGGGGCAGTCTGCTCAGCTCCGAAATGTTGCACTCTTGCCAGCGTAGCCTGCAGATAAAAGTTGGGAAAAATACTTCCATATATAAGTACTGACATATCTAGTCCCAGGAGAGTTCTCCTCTGTTTTTGTACTCTGTTACCCTGGTTTCGAAGAAGTTTTTCTCCTTTCTCAAGTCTATTATCTCGCTCATCCATGGGAACGGATTCTCAGAGTTGAATACCTTCTTGAGGCCTATCCGCTCAAGGCGCCTGTCGGCTATGTACTGCATGTAATCCTTTATTATTTCAGCATTTAGGCCAAGGATTCCGTTAGGGAGCGCGTCTTTTGCATATGCAATTTCGAGATCGACCCCCTTCAGTATCGAGTCTGTTATTGATTTCTTGAACTCCTCAGTCCAGATCTCCGGGTTTTCCTCCACTATCGTGTTTATCAGGTCAGCCCCGAAAGCCAAGTGTATTGTCTCGTCGCGCAGGACGTACTGGAACTGTTCCCCTACCCCGACCATCCTGTTGCTCCTGAGAAGTGAGAGCATCATGGCGAAGCCTGCATAGAAGAATATCCCCTCCATTATTATGTAGTAGCCAACCAGGTCGTATACGAACTTCTGGATGTTCTCCGTGCCCACAGTGGAGAAATTCGGGTCTAGTATCGATTTCGTGAGGTCTACGACGTAATCGTCCTTTGCTTTGATGCTTGGTATCGTATTGTACATGTTGTATATTTCGTCAGGATCTAGGCCGAGCGAGTCGCAGCAGTATAGGAACATCTCAGTATGCACTGCTTCCTCGTAGGCCTGTCGGAGCAGGTACTGCCTTGATTCAGGGTTGGTTATGTGCCTGTATATTGACAGGATTATATTATTGGCAGTAAGGCTTTCGGCAGTTGAGAAGAATCCCAGATTCCAGAGAATCATGCGCCGTTCGTCGTTTGAAAGCGCCTCCTTTTTCTTCCATAACTCGATATCCTGCTGCATGGGAATTTCCTCTGGGACCCAGTTGTTTGCCACGCCGGCCTTGTAATGGGTTCTTGCCCATTCATATTTTATTGGAAGGATCTTGTTCGGGTCTACTTCGGACGCATTCAGGATTTTCTTCATTTTTTCACCACTTATAAGGACTATTGGCAGGCTTCGCACTCTTCCCCCTCGCCGAGAGCCCTGCCATCTATGCTGCAGACCTTCTCTGTCAGGTCTTGCTGCGAGACGTCTTCTGCGGCTTCCGCGAATTCCTGTGGAGCCGTCCGGAGCGGTTCCTCATTGATCACCTGTATCTGGACTGTATTGCCTCCTTCAACACCTATGCTTGGAAGAATTGGAGGCTGGGTGCTGGGCGCAGAGGGCGTTGCCGTAGAAGAAGCATTGGATACTTCCGGGCTTGTAGAGTTGCCTCCCGTTTCTATGACTATCTTTCCGGTCCTGTTCGTAATTTCCAGCGTGCTCTTCTCTATAACCGATGCGGCTATGGTCCTCAGGTAGTAGGTGCTCTTTAGGCCTTTTGCCCACGCGTACGTATATATTTCAGAGAGGCGCTTGCCAGAGCTTGTGGCAGAGAATATGTTGAGAGACTGGCTCTGGTCGACCCATTTGGCCCTGCGTGCTGCCGCATCTATCATCCATTCGGGATCTATGTCGAACGCTTCCTTGTACTTGTCTTTCAGCTTCTTCGGGAGCGCCTCTATGTGCTGAAGGTTCCCGTCGCTTTCCTTTATCTTCTCAAGGAGCGTTTTGTTCCAGAGATCCTGGGCCTTTAGGTCTTCCACAAGGAACTTGTTTATGACTGTGAATTCGCCACTCATGTTGGATTTCACGTATATGTTCTTGTATATGGGCTCTATTGAAGGATAGCAGCCTGCTATGTTTGATATTGTTGCTGTCGGGGCTATTGCCATCGTGTTGGAGTTCCTCATGCCATTCTTCTTTATCGCCTCTCTCACAAGAGACCAGTCTTTCCTTGAAGTTCTTGGCACGTCTATGTGGATTCCGCGCTCCGCCTCGAGCAGTTCAAACGAATCCAGCGGCAGAATGCCCCTGTCCCATTTTGAGCCCTTGAATGTCTCGTACGCGCCTCTTTCAGCGGAGAGCTCTGACGAGGCAAGGATTGCATGGTATGATATCGTCTCCATGCTCGAATCTGCAAACTCCAATGCCTCCTCCGAGTCAAAGTTCTTCCCAAGCATGTAGAGTGCATCTTGGTAGCCCATTATTCCTAGACCCACAGGCCTGTGCCTCATGTTCGAGTTCTTTGCCTCTGTTGTAGGGTAGTAGTTTATGTCAATTACATTGTCTAGCATGCGCATTGCCGTTTTGACAGTCTCGGCAAGCATCGTCTCATCTAGTCTCCCTTCACGTACGTGAGAGGCTAGATTTATTGATCCAAGGTTGCATACGGCTGTCTCATCCTTTGACGTGTTCAGTGTTATCTCGGTGCAGAGATTTGAACTGTGGACCGTGCCAATGTGGTCCTGAGGGGATCGTATGTTTGCAGGATCCTTGAAGACCATCCACGGATGTCCTGTCTCAAAGAGAGAAGTTATCATCTTTCTCCATAGCTGCTGCGCCCTCACCACTTTGAACATGGAAATTTTTCCTTCTGCAACTTTCCTCTCGTATTCGGCATACTTTGACTCGAAGGCTTTGCCGTAGAGGTTGTGCAGCTCGGGTACCTCCTCTGGAGAGAAAAGCGTCCAGTTTTCATCGTTCGCAACCCTCTTCATGAAAAGGTCAGGTATCCAGTTTGCAGTGTCCATGTCGTGGGTTCTTCTCCTCTCGTCTCCTGTGGTTTTCCGCAGGTCAAGGAAGTCTTCTATGTCCAGATGCCACGTTTCTAGGTATGCGCATGTTGCGCCCCTGCGCTTTCCACTTCTGTTTATTGCGACGGTGGTGTCATTGGCTATCTTTAGGAAGGGTATAACGCCCTGGCTCTCCACGTTAGTGCTTTTTATTAGGGAGCCTGTTGCGCGTATGTTTGTCCAATCATTGCCCAGTCCTCCGGACCACTTGGATAGCTGTGCATTGTCCCCTATGCACTTGAATATGTGTGAGAGGTCGTCTTCCACTGTTGTCAGATAGCACGAGCTTAGCTGCGGATGCGTTGTCCCTGAATGGAAGAGAGTAGGGGTGGAAGGCACGAATCTCATTGAGGAGATTGCATCGTAGAATTGCATGGCCTTGGCCTCCTTCTCCTTCTCATTTATAGAAAGCCCCATTGCAACCCTCATCCAGAAGAATTGTGGCGTCTCGGTGGGAAGGCCTGTTTCCTTGTCCCTTATGAAGTACCTGTCGTAAAGGGTTTGTATGCCTCTCGAGTTCATCAGCAGGTCGCGCTCGATTGAGATGGACCTTGCGAGTTTTTCAAGATCGAATCCCAGAAGTTCCTTGGTAAGAAGGCCCTGCTCGACTCCCTTGAATATTGAAGCTGTAAAGGATTTTGAATAGGCCTCTCCGAGGTCCTTAGTAAATCCAGGCGAGAGGGTCTCCTTGTAGAGTGAGGAGAGGAAGAGCCTTGTTGTTATTGCCTCATAGGCGATAGGATCCTGCTCTATGAGAGCCTTTGAGGACATTATGGCAAGCTTTGCCAGTTCGCTCGTCTTTATCCCATCATATATGCCCAGCTCTATATGCCTAACAAGCCCATCTATGTCAACTACACCCTCGAAGCCTGCGCTTGCCCTGGATACGTAAGCCTTCAGCTTCTGGGTATTGAAGGGCTCCTTGCTGCCGTCCCTCTTCGTTACCGAGATTTTTCCGGTGCTGATCTCGTGTATTATCTCCTTCTGCTTCTGCTCCCTGATCTCCCTGTGCCTTTCCCTGTATAGAATATAGGCCTTTGCGACATCGTAAAGCCCAAACTCCATCAGTGTCCTTTCGACAAGGTTCTGTATGCCTTCCACATCGGGTGTCTTGTACCCTGCATACTGTACCTCTATTGCGCTTAGGACATGCTGGGTTAGTGCATTTATGTCTACGCTGCTTGTATTGCCCCTTGTTGACGTAACTGCTTTCTTTATTGCCTCAGCTATCTTTTCTGATTTGAACTCCGCCACCGTCCCGTCTCTTTTTTTCACTGTTTCGAATTTGTCCCACGCCATCCAAAAACCCCGATATATTGTGTGCTAAGGGCACAATGCCACTATATATAGTAGAATTGCGCCAGCGTTGTTTATTGCACGGCAACTTTATAAACCATTTCTATTTGAAGGCGTTCTTGGGGTATTTGGAAGGTTTCGTCCTATTTATATAGCTATTTAATTCTCTTCGAGAGGCTCAGTTTCGCGGGCTGCTCGGCTTTACCCTGCCGCTTCTGCCGATGGTGCATACAGACGAGAGCCGGCCCAGTGAGTAGTAGGAAAGCATTAAGTTGAGCATAAATATTATGCCGAGAAGCCAGTACTGATTTGAAGCTATGAATGAGATCGCATTGCCAACGATTATGGCGTTTGCGCCGAGGAAGTATAGTATTATTCCAAGGACAGGCGCGCTGCACCCGCAGCTAGTTATCAGGCTGCCCAGCAGGACTGTTGCAGCACTGGCTGCGCCTTCTTCTGCGCCCATTTTGCCATATCTCACGGAAATCTTTACGGAGTAAACGCCTATCGTGAGCACGAATGAAGAAGTAATTGAGAGCAGGTAGAGCAGCGGCACCGGAACAGAGGAAAGAAAGATGCCGTAGCTGCTCACTGTTATGAAGTACTTTATTACCAGAAAGTAGACGGCCGAGAATATGGAAAAGAAGAGGAGAAGTATAGGGGAGAGCAGTATTTCGCGAAGGATCGCAATTCTGCCAGGATGTGCCTGCACGGATCCCAATCTAATAACCGTTTTGTTTTTCAATGCCCTGTATTGCAGGTAGAGAGCATACCGGCGCGCTGTTGTTTATCGAGGGGCAGAGCATTGCTATGTATACGTCGGCTGCCGCATACTCCGTCAGTGCGAACTGGCTTGAAGGGTTGCCAAGGCTGGAGAGGACCTGTGCGTGTGTCATATACGTAAGGGAAAGGTTGGCATTGGTTGGCGGTGCATTCCCGAAGTCTATGGCATCTGCGCCGCCAAGTTGGTTTGTTCCCCATATCGTATATGGGGTTCCCTGGAAGTTATTTATCTGCAGTATGTATTTGAATGCGTCTTGGTATGCCAGATTGCCGCTTGAGTTTATCTCTGCGCTTATGACCTGCATGGGCTGAAGGTTGAATCCGCCTGTTATCGGGTCTGTGTCCTCTATGGCTATGAAGTTTATGTAGTTGCTGGAGTAGAATGATCCCAGATCAACGGCTGACTGGTTGTAGTGCGCAGGCGCCCAGTAAAGGGTAGGCACGTCAGAATCGCCCAACGAGCTGTATCCTTTGAAGAGCGTTGAGAAGCTACCAAACCTGGAGAGAGCCAGTGCCATCGCCCATCGATTCTCCCCGCAGAATATGCACGTTATCGATCCGAAGTAGATCACGGAGGGCTTTCCGTTCAGGATGAATGCCGGCACGCTCTTTGTACCTGCGACTACCGTATTTACCAGGCTTCTGTTTAGGTACATCATCCCTGCCTTTTCAAAGTAGGAATCCGGCACACCGTTTATAATGCCCAGTTCCGAGGAGTTTAGCTGCACGTTGAGGTTTGTCAGTCTTTTTCCGAATGACCCATTAGCAAGTATGGGGGGGCTGTCCTGGAGGTAATATAATGGCGTTATTAGGCTTCCGCTTATGTTAAACGGGGTGAGTGTGGCATTGGAGGAGGAGTTCAGGTATACGGTGCGGTTTAGATATACAGTCTTGTTTAAATATACTGTACGCCCCTGGTGAACTATCGAATATGAAGAAAGTGCAATCGCCACAATGCTGAGGAGTATTGCAGCGTAAGAAACGTTCCTGAACTTTACCTGGGCTTTCTGGGCTTGGTATTTTTGGCTTTGGGGCATTCTCTGCACTTCGCGGTGTTTAACTATTTATTTATATAGGAAACCGTAATATAAATGTTGTGTGTGAGTTAGGTGGAAGGCGTTTCGCAGCTTGTTTCTAAGATGAACTTTGCGATTGAGGAGGGTGTGGAGTTTTCCGATGCGCACTGCCATCTTGACCTTTTCAGCGACCCGGAGAGGGTGGCTTCGGAGGCGAGGAAGGGGAATGTAGGGATAATCATAACTGCAGGAAGCAACGCGGAAAGCAACCTGAGGAACTTCAGGCTTGCAAAAGGCGGCGTCTATGGCGTTGTTGGTTTAAGCCCTGATTTCGCCTCTTCGGATTCTGCACAGATTGAGCATCTGGCAGGGTTTCTTAAAACAAACAGGAACATAATCGGCATTGGGGAAATAGGCCTTGACGCAACAATAATATCTGAAGTTGAGATGGACGCACAAATCAGGGCTTTTGAGGCCCAGCTTGACCTGGCAGTAGATCTGCATGTGCCCGTTGTTGTGCATGCGAGGAAGATGATAGGGGAAGTAATCCGTATTCTCAAGGAAAAGAGCATCGAGAATGCAGTATTCCATTATTTTGAGGGAGGCGAAGAGGAGGCAAGGACCGTAGAGAAGGAGGGCTGGCTTGTTTCTGTGCCTCCAGTAGATTCGAGCAGGAGGAGGAGGGCGCTTAGGGAGATAGGGATTGAGAGTATCGTTGCCGAGACAGACTCGCCTGCAGTAGGCAAGACACCGCTTGATGTGATTAAGGTGGTCTCTGATATAGCAGTGCTGAAAGGCGTAAGTACGGAGGAAACAGGCGCGGAGACAACCAAAACTATTAAAGAATACTTCTACATATAGGATAAGCGGGTATGACCCTACGGGCCCGTAGCTCAGCTTGGACAGAGCGGCAGACTTCTAATCTGATGGTCGCGGGTTCAAATAAATTCTTAGGAATTTTGAGACTCCCGCCGGGCCCGGACAAAGAA